>DASYQW010000267.1 GCA_036005065.1 Candidatus Methylomirabilota bacterium
GAACGACGCTCTTGATCGGCCTGCTTCTCGCCGACCTGGGAGCCTGGCCCGGCGGCGCCCGGGCGGCGCCGCCGACGGCGGAACTTATCAAAGCCTTCGGCTTCTATGACTCGCTGGCCCAGCTCACCAACGTCAACGGCACCCTCTTCTTCGCAGCCAACGATTTGGACAGCGGGACGGAGCTGTGGAAGAGCGACGGGACCGCAGCGGGTACCGTCCGCGTCAGGGACATCTGGCCGGGGTTGTCTCGCGGCTCGAACCCGGCCTTCCTGACCAACGTCAACGGCACGCTCTTCTTCACGGCCGACGACGGGAGCAGCGGGCGCGAGCTGTGGAAGAGCGACGGGACCGCGGCCGGTACCGTCCGGATCAAGGACATCAATCCGGGGGCCGGCAGCTCGAACCCGGAAGATCTCACCGACGTCAACGGCACGCTCTTCTTCACGGCCACTGACGGGCGCAGCGGGCGCGAGCTGTGGAGGAGCAACGGGACCGCGGCCGGCACCATCCGCGTCACGGACATCAACCCGGGGGCCGGCAGCTCGGACCCGTCGTCCCTCACCAACGTCAACGGCACGCTCTTCTTCGCGGGCTTTGATTGGACCAACGGATCCCAGCTGTGGAAGAGCGACGGGACGCGGGCCGGCACCATCCGCGTCGGCTCCCGCTCCCGGTTCATTTGCCCAGGTGGCTTGGCCAACGTCAACGGCACGCTCTTCTTCTACGCGGCCATCCCTGACAGCCACGCGCGGCGAGCGACGCCTCGGCCGCCGGGACCAGGCCCACGGCGCGCGCACCCCGGGTGTTTCCTGCCAGGCTGGGTCTCGTTGTGGAAGAGCGACGGGACCGCGGCCAGCACCGTCCGCGTCAAGGGCGGAATCGGGGCCCATTTTGGCGCGTACAATCTGACCAACGTCAATGGCACGCTCTTCTTCGTAGGCGACGACTTCCCAGGGGGGTTCTCCAACCCCGAGCTGTGGAAGAGCGACGGGACCGCAGCGGGTACCGTCCGCGTCAAGGACATCTGGCCGGGGTTGTCTCGCGGCTCGAACCCGGCCTTCCTGACCAACGTCAACGGCACGCTCTTCTTCACGGCCGACGACGGGCGTAGGTCGTGGCGTGGCCACCGCGGGCCGTGGAAGAGCGACGGGGCCGCGGCCGGCACCGTTCTTGTCAAGGACATCGATCCGCGGGGCGACCCGAGCCCGCGATGGCTGACCAACGTCGACGGCACGCTCTTCTTCACGGCCGACGACGGGCGCAGCGGATTCGAGCTGTGGAAGAGCGACGGGACGGCGGCCGGCACCATCCGCGTCACAGGCATGGGGCCCCGCACCTCGAACCCGGCCTTCTTGACCAACGTCAACGGCACGCTCTTCTTCGCGGCGACGACCGACGGCCTGTGGGGGCCGCAGCTGTGGGCGGTCTTCCCCCACGACCGCCTCGTCACGGGCGCCGGAGGCGCCCCGCCCCAGGTTCGCGCCTTCGACGCCCGCTCGGGCGCCGAGACCGGGAGCGTCCTGCCTTTCCCCGCCGCGTTCGGAGGCGGCGTGCGCGTCGCTGCAGCCGACCTGACGGGCGACGGCCTCCCGGACCTGATCGTGGGGGCCGGCCCCGGGGCGACGCCCCAGGTGCGCGTCCTGGACGGCGCGACCGGCGCCTCCCTCCGGAGCTTCCTGCCCTACCCGCCGAGCTTCCGCGGCGGCGTCTTCGTCGCGGTAGGCGACGTCACCGGCGACGGCGTCCCCGACATCGCGACGGGCCCGGGACCGGGCATGGAACCCCTGGTGCGCGTCTTCGACGGCCGGACCGGCGCGCCGCTGCGGAGCTTCCTGGCCTATGCCTCGAGCTTCCGTGGCGGTGTCACCGTCGCGGCCGGGGACGTGACCGGCGACGGCCGCGCCGAACTCGTGACCGGCGTGGCGTCGGCCGGCCCGCCCGAGGTCCGCGTCTTCGATGGCCGCACCGGCACCCTCCGCCGCCGCTTCCTGGCCTACGCCCCGACCTTCCTCGGCGGCGTCTTCGTCGCGGCGGGGGACGTGACCGGCGACGGCCGCGCCGACCTCGTGACGGGACCGGGCCCGGGGATGCTCCCCGAGGTGCGCGTCTTCGACGGCCGGACCGGCGCCCTGCGGCGGCGCTTCCTGGCCTTCGACCCGGGGTTCCTCGGCGGTGTCCGGGTCGGCGTCGCCTTCGTCACCCGCGACGGCAAGGCTGACCTCCTCGCCGCCGCCGGCCCCGGCGCGCTCCCGCAGGTCGACCTCTTCGATGGCGCCACCGGCGCCCGGCTGGGCAGCTTCCTGCCCTACCCTGCGGAGTTCCGCGCCGGCGTCTTCGTCGCCGGCAGCGTCCGGTAGGGCGCCCTTCGCTCAATGGGTGAAGCGGGAAAGCTTCCCATCGACCAGATTCGCGTGCAGATGACCACGCAATGGCCCCAAGAGGTCATTGCGTGCCGGACATTGCTCGGCCCGGAGATTCCAAGGGCCCAGTCCCGAACGTTCCAACCAACTGGACGTGGTACTCGACGCCCCCGGGTCTCGGTGGAGCTGGATGAACTGGAAGAAGACGAGAGCTGCCCCCCGAGTAACGGATGGCCCGTGACGGATGGTCCGGGGCCGTCGTGGCGCTCGTCCGGGACAGGCGGGCACCGGGCACGGCGGCGCGTCGAGGAACGGTCAGGACCGCCGGCGGCGACGAGGTCGGGAGGCGACCCATGGCGAATGCGGAGGAAGGACGGTCTCGCGTGATCTTCATCGTCCGCCTGGACCGGGACGCCCTCGGGCGGGTGACCGGCGTGGTCGAGCGGGTGCGGACCGGTGAGAAGGCCCGAGTCGACACGCTGGCGGACGTAGTCCCGGTCCTCACGGCAATGCTGGCCCGCGACGAGCCCGAGCCGGCATGCTGATGGCGGACGACGCCGGATCAAGCGAGGCCGGCGAGGGCGCGCTCCGTCCGGGCCCGCCAGAGATCCATCGCCACGGCGGCGAAGAGGTCGCGGGCCGCGGCGAGGTCGACCACCGCCGGCTCGCGCGCCGGCCCGTCCATGCTGTCGGCGGACGGCGCCGGCCCCCTGGGGCGTCAGGCCGAGCGCATGTCCGGGCCGGGGCGACGAAAGATGAAAAGTGCTTTGAACTTCGGCTCTCGCTCTGAGCCTCGGGGTCCCGATCGGGGCGTTCGTGGGGGCTCCGGTCCTTTCGAGGCGAGCCACCAGGGCGCGGTCCAGCTCGGGCATGCGAACTCGCAGCGTCGTGGACCCAGATCGGCAACACCACGAATCAGAACGCCATGTACCTGTTCGGAGACCCCAAGCACGGGCCGAACCAGGTAGTGGTCCGGCCGTCCGGGCGCCAGTGCTCTGCGGAGGGGGTACGGAGGACCGTGAACAGTCAAATTCAGGCTATTCCGGGAATCATGTCGGTCAGGCCGGACGACGCTCTGATCAGACCGGTCCCCGGAGGCACGGCCCGGGCCAGCCAGCCCACGGTGCGGCTTGGATCCGCCCGGGGGGCCGCATTTTCTGCTTGACATCATTTCGGACCGGGATCGGGCCGCCGTCGTGGTCTCGGCCTCCAGTCCCGCCCAGCGCTCCGCGTGGGCCCGGAGCACCTCATGTGTCCGGGCGGCGACGGAAAAACCATTCCCGCTCGGGCGCGCTGCGTTCCTGGGGCCCTTCCGGTGGCCCGGAAACTGCGTGGTAGAGTCCGGGTGGGAGGCCCTGACCATGCACTCATCCGCGTCCACGCCGACCGCAGCAGACCTGGATCGGCTCGGCGACGAGATCGCCACGCTCTCGGCCCACCTCGACGCCGCCACCGCCCGGTTCCTCACCCTGCTCCGCGAGTTCGATGCGGGGGGCGGCTGGGCGAACGGCTTCCGCTCCTGTGCCGAGTGGCTGACCTGGCGGGTCGGGCTCGACCCGGGGGCGGCGCGGGAGCGTGTGCGCGTGGCGCGGGCGCTGGGGGAGCTGCCGGAGCTCGCCGCGGCCCTGGCCCGGGGGGAGCTGTCCTACGCCAAGGTCCGCGCCCTCACGCGGATCGCCACCCCGGAGACCGAAGCGCGGCTCCTGGCGGTGGGGCGGGCGGGGACGGCGGCCCACGTCGAGCGGATCGTGCGGGCGTGGCGGCGGGTGGACCGGCACGGCGAAGCCCGGGAGGCGGCGGCGCGCCACGCGCGGCGGTCGCTCCGGGTGTACCCGGACGAGGACGGGATGTGGGTCGTGCGGGGGCGGCTCGAGCCGGAAGTGGGAGCGCTGCTCATGCGGGCGCTTGAGGCGGCGCGCGAGGCGCTCTATGCACGGGCACGGGCCACGGCGGCGGCGCATGATGAGGCGGACCCCCCGACCTCCGGCCAGCGGCAGGCTGACGCGCTCGCCCTGGTGGCGGAGACCGCTCTCGCGCACGGGCTCGATCCCGGATCGGGGAGCGAGCGGTACCAGGTGGTCGTCCACGTGGACGCCGCTGTACTGGCCGACCCCGACGAGCCCGGTCAATCCGCGCTCGAGGACGGCGTGGGCGTTTCCGCGGAAACGTCGCGGCGCCTGGCGTGTGATGCGACCCGCGCGGTGCTGCGCCACGCGGGGGACGGCCCGGGGCTCGACGTGGGGCGGCGGACGCGGACGATCCCACCGGCGCTCCGGCGGGCGCTCCAGGCCCGGGACCAGGGGTGCCGCTTCCCGGGCTGCAGGGTGCGTCATTCCCAGGGGCATCACCTCCACCACTGGGCCAATAGCGGGCCGACCCGGCTCGACAATCTCGCGCTTCTCTGCCGGCGCCATCACCGGGCCGTCCACGAGGAAGGCTACCGGGTCGAACGCGACGCCGACGGCACGCTGCGCTTCAGCACGCCGCGCGGTCAGCCGATTCCCCCGGTTCCGGCGCCGTCGACGGTACCCCTCGACCCGACGCAGGCCCTCGTTACGGCCCATCGGGCGCGCGGCCTCGCGATCGACGCGCGGACAGGCTGTCCCGCCTGGCTCGGCGAGCGCCTCGACCTTGCCTGGGCGATCGGGGTCCTGCACCCCGCCGCGAACCCGGGCGCGCCCCGGCCCCTCGGTCGCTCCCCCTGAGCCCGCTGGCACAACGCCTGGACCGGACCCGCTCGGCCGGCTGACCGGCGTGGTCGAGCGGGTGCGGACCGGCGAGAAGGCGTGCGTGGACGCGCTGGCGGACGTGGGGCCACTCCTCGCGGCGATGCTCACCCGCGACGAGGCCGAGCCGGCACGCTGATCTCGGGAGACGCCGGATCACGCGAGGCCGGCGAGCGCGCGCTCCGCCCCGGCCCGCCCGAGCTCCATCCCCATGTCGGCGAAGAGATCGCAGGCCGCCGCGAGCTCGACCGCCGCCGGCTCGCGCCGGCCGGCCCTGGCGAGCTGGACCCCGAGCCCGAACCGGCAGCACGCGAGGAGCGGGCGCATCTCCAGCTCGCCGGCCACGGTGATCGCCTCCTCGTAGCTCGCGACCGACGCTGCCACATCGTCCTCTCGCGCCTCGGCCTCGGCCCGGGCCCGGAGCGCCCACGCCGCGTGGCCGCGCTCGCCGTGCCGGCGGGCCAGCGCGACCGCCTCCTCCGCGGTGTCCCGCGCGCCTCGAACGTCGCCCGCGAGGAGCCGCGCCTCGGCCAGCCAGGCGAGCATTAGGGGACGGGCCGCGGCCATTCCGATAGTGGCCGCCTGGTCCAGCGCCTTGCCCAGGACCGCGCACCCCCGCGTCGCCTGGCCGGACAACGCGTAGGCGTAACCTAGCGCCCCCGCGAACCGCTGAACCCAGGGAGATACGGTGGTGCCTTCACCCCGCTCGAGCGCGCGCTCCAGCCTGTCGATGGAGCTGCCGAGGGCTCCCTGCTGGAGCGCTAGGAGGCCGGCGCCGCCCCAGGCGAAGCTGAGCGCGATCGGGTGATCGAGCTGCTGCGCCAGCGTCAGGCCCTCGTCGGCGACGACCTGGGCGTCCTCGAATGCCCCTAGCTCGATGAGCGATAACACGAGCGAGTACCGCGAGTGCACGGCTGGCGGCTGGAGCAGCCCGAGCCGCTCGCCTGCCGGCTCACCGGTGGCGAGCTCGAGGCTGCGCCTGAACAGTGCCACAGCCGGCTGGTATTCGCCGCGGAGGTGATAGACCTGCGCCAGCCGCGTGCCGATGAGGATCCGTAACACCGGATCGCCGAGCCCCTCGGCCAGAGCAAGGGCGTGCTGACCGTGACGGAGGGCGCCGTCGTATTCACCGGCCATTCGAAGCTGGTCCATGAGGAATGAGGTCGCGCGCACCCGTCGGGGCGCGTCGCCCAGGCGCTCCGCCTGTGCGGCTGCCTCCTCCAGCAGCGGTCGAATTGCGGAAAAGTCACCGAGGGGCAGCAGCGCGTTGCGCAGATCGAGCCGAACATCGACCGCCGTCTCGAGCGTGGTGCGGCTCGCGGGCAGGTGCTCCAGCGCCGTTCGCGCCTGCTCGAGGAGCGCCACCGCCTCCCGGTAGGCGCAGCGCTCGATGGCCTGGTGGCCAGCCTGCCGGAGGAACACGACCGCCTTGTCCCACCGCTCGGCCTCCCGGTAATGGTGTCCGAGCGCGGCACAGTGGCGCGGGAGGTCGTCGCCGGCGAGCTGCTCCAGGGCGGCGGCGACGCTCGCGTGCAGCAGCCGCCGCCGGGGCGAGAGCAGCTCGCCGACCACCACGTCCCGAATCCGATCGTGGGTGAAGTCGAACCGCTCCCCGGCGCCGTGAAGGACCCGCCGGCGGACCAGCTCCTCCACCCCCTCGGCCGCCTCTCGCTCGTCCATGTCCGCCGCCCGCTGGAGGAGCGGAAATTCGAGCTCGCGCCCGATGACGGCCGCGACGCGCACGAGGTCGCGGGCGTGATCGCTCAGCCGGTTGAGACGTCGGGCGATCATCTCCCGCGCGCGGGCCGGGAGCGGCAGGCTGCCCGGAGCGGTGATGGCGACGCCGTCGTCGATCGCGCGCATGGTCTCGACCACGATGAGCGGGTTGCCGGCACTGGTGGCCCAGACCTGCTCTCCCCGCTCCGCCACGATGGCCGTCCGGCTGTCCGCGCGCCCGATCCGGCGGACGAGCGCCAGGGTGTCGTCTCGACCGAGGGGGCCCAGCGGCAGCCGGACGAGCCGCCCCTCGGCCGCCAGCTCGTCGAGCATGCGGCCGAGCAGCGGGCTGTCGGACAGCTCCTCCTCGCGGACACTGACCGCCACCAGGAAGGGCGCCGAGTGGAGGCGGCGCCCGAGGAAGGCGAGGAAGCGCAGGGTCATGTCGTCCGCCCAGTGGCCGTCCTCCAGCAGGACCGCGAGCGGCTGCGCCAGGGCGAGCCGTCGAAGCAGCTCGACGAGCGCCTCGAACAAACGGAGCGGGTCGGAAGGAGACGGCGCGAGGGGGCTCCCCTCGGCGAGCTCCGGGAACAACCGCGCCAGCTCCACGCGCGACCCGGATGAGAGGCCATCGACGGCTCGCGGATCGGTCAGCACGCCGGCGTCCCTGATGGCGCCGACCCAGGGCCCGAACGGGAGGAACCGCTCGCTCTCGTACGCGCGCCCGAGCAAGACAGAGCCCTTCCGCCGCTCCGCCTCCGCGGCCAGCTCGGCCAGCAACCGAGTCTTGCCGATCCCGGCCTCGCCGAGCAGCGCCACCACGCACCCATGTCCGGCCCAGGCCTCCGCCAGCGCCTCGTGGAGCCGGCCCACCTCGGTGTCGCGCCCCACCAGCGGCGCCTCGGACGCCCCGGGCGCCGCCCGCATCGTGGCCACCCGGACGGGACGTTGCCGCAGGATCTCCCGGTATAGCTCCTTGGTCTCGGGCTCGGGCTCGACGTCGAGCTCCCGGCGGAGGACCTCGACGCAGTCCTGGTACTGTCGGAGCGCGGCATCCCGCCGTCCGCGCTGGGCATAGCAGCGCATCAGCGCCCGGTGCACGGCCTCTTGCAGCGGGTCGAGGGCGAGGAGCCGGATCGCCGACTGCACCGCGGAGGCCGTCGCGCCGACCGCCCGCTGATGGGCGAGCAGCTTGGCGAGGGCCTCGAGGGCGAGCTCCCGTAGCCGCTCCCGCTCGCTCATGAGCCAGTCCTCGAAGGTCGGCTCGTCGACGCCCAGCCCGGCCAGCAGATCCCCCCGGTAGAGGCCGGCCGCGTCTTGGAGCGCCGCCGGCGTTCCCACGGCGGCCGCCTGCTCGAACGCCGCCACGTCCGTCTGCACCGCGTCCGACGGCAGCGTGATCGCGTCAGCCGTCATAACGAGCAGCTCGCCGTCGGCGGCGCCGAGCGCCTTGCGGAGGACGAAGAGGGTCTGGCGGAGCGCGTTCCGAGCGCGCCCCGGTGGGGCGTCGGGCCAGAGGAGGGCGGCCAGCTGGTCCCGGGGGTGTGTCTGCCCCGGCGTGAGCGCGAGGTAGGCGAGGAGGGCCTGCGCCTTCTTGGTGGGGACGGCCAGCAGCCGTCCGAGGCTCGTCAGCACCTCGAAGCCGCCGAGCAGGGTCAAGGTGAGCCGGGGCATGGGCGGCCCTCAGTACGCGGACCGTAGCACGAGGTCGCGGCCGCGTGCCACCGCTGGCTAGTCGAGCGACTTGCGGAAGCGCAGCACCGACAGCGTGAAGATGACCGCCCCGAAGACGACGAGCGGCCAGACGTCCGGCCAGAGCTGGTCCAGGCCGATCCCCTTCAGCACGATGCCGCGGAGGATCCGGAGAAAGTACGTGATGGGCAGGACGTGCGCCAGGTACTGGGCGGGCCGCGGCATCCCCTCGATGGGGAACAGCAGCCCCGACAGGTAGATCGACGGGAGGATCGCGAGGAACCCGAACTGCATGGCCTGGGGGATCGTGCGGGAGATGGTCGAGATGTAGATGCCGATCCCGAGGGTGCCGAGCATGAACAGCGCCGCCACCCCGTAGAGGAGCGCGAGACTCCCCCGGATCGGGACGGCGAAGACGTAGTGGGCGACCACGAGGGCGAGCGTCATCTGGCCATAGGCCACCAGGAGGTTCGGGATGATCTTCCCGAGCATGATCTCCCACCGGCGGAGCGGGCTCACGATGAGCGCCTCGAGGGTCCCGCGCTCCCGCTCCCGCACGACGGCCACGGCCATGATCGTGATCGTCGTCTGCATGAGCAAGGCGCCGATGAGACCGGGAACGATGAAGAGCGCCGACTCCTGATCGGGGTTGTACCAGGCCCGGACCCGCACGTCGATGCCGACCTGGTCGCGCTGAAGCGCCCCGCCGGTCGTCTGGCTGAGGATCTCGAGCGACCGCGAGAGGCCGAGGGCAGTCGCCGCATTCACCGCCGAGACGGCGACCTGGGGGTCCGAGGCGTCCACGATCACCTGGACGGACGCGCCTCCGCGACCGCGGAGCCGGGCCGCGAAGTCGGGGGGGATCACGATCCCCACCTTGGCGCGGCCGGTGTCGATCAGCCGCGTGACCTCTCCGTGCGACCGGGCGTAGTAGGTGAGGTCGAAGTACTGGCTGTTGGCGAAG
>DASYQW010000268.1 GCA_036005065.1 Candidatus Methylomirabilota bacterium
GTCGACCTTGTAGAGGTCCACGTACGGCCGGATGTAGTCGAGCACCTCGGCGGTGGCGTTGCCGTTCGAGACGTACGAGCAGACCAGGCCGGCCGACTTGGCCGCCCGGAAGATGTGGACCGCCCATTCGCTGGTGATCAGCGGCTCGTTGTAGGTACTGGTCAGGACCCTGGCCCCGGAGCGCTGGGCGAGGGCCACGACCTGCTCCGGTGTCACGTCCTGGGGCGGCACTCCCATCGCCGGATCGCGCAGGGCCTGCGAGGTGAGGGCGTTCTGACAGTTCTTCACGGCGCAGAAGCCGGCCACGTACGAGTGCTCGCCCTCGACTTCCAGGTTGTAGACGTCCCCTTCGAAGGGCTCGGCCGTGACTGACACGATCGGAATCAGGAAATGGCTCCCGATCGCAATGCCCTGGGTTGCTTCATAGACCCAGCGCCCGCGACGAACCTTGCTGCGGACGTGTCGGACGTAGGATGGATCTTTGCCGAGACGAGCCCCGATCACGCGAGAGGATTCTCCGTGCTCCGAGGCCTCCATGATGGACCCGACCTCGGCGAGAGTCAGCGACCGTGGAGTCGAGAACGTCGCGGTGACGTTGCGCAGAACGTCGGCTACATCCAGCGTGATCCGATTTCCGAAACCCACTGCCTTCGGCACCAGCACGAAGTGATTCGGTGTCAGCTCCTGTGCCGGGACCTCCGCCACCCCCTGCCCCGAGGGGTCGGTAGTCGCCAGCCAGCGGTGGTCCGGCGTGCAGCGGATCGCCGGCAGGTACATCGCCTTGATGACGGACATGGGCCCGCGATACGAGTGCCGGAACACCTTCGAGGCCGACGCGAGGTTGCCGGTGGCCGTGACGACCCTAAGTTCCTGCGGGAAGCGAACCACGCCGCCCATGATCGGCGTCGGGTCATGTGCCGCATCAAAGATCGCCTTGATGGATACGACTCCACTCGGAGTCAGCACTGGAGTGTCGCCCGAGAAACAATACGCGCAGTGCAGATCACATCCGAGCATGCCGAAGGACAGGGCCTTCGATCCCGGGTAGGCGTGGAAGAACGGCTTCTTCTCGATGGGATCGAGCTGGAGCCCGGCGACGTAGCCCCAGGGGACGAGGAGGCGGCCCCCGGTGTTGTAGCGGACCTTGCAGATCCCGCGCTGCCCGGGCGGGATCACGCAGCGGTGGCCACACGCGTAGCAGCGGAGCCGTCCGTCGGCAAGCGGCTCCCAGAGCTCCCCTTCCCGGGTCCGGGAGTCGATCAGCTGGGCGAGGCTCGGCGCTTCACCAGGCACGGCACACCCTTCGCTTCCCCAGGGTACGCCCCCGGGCAGGGCCCGGCAAGAACGCGGACGCGGCGGGGCGGCGGGCTCAGGCCCGGCCAGGGACCACGGCGGCGATGGCGCTCCGCACGATGTCGAGGACCCGGTCGACCTCTGCCTCGCTGATCACCAGCGGAGGGGCCAGGAAGATCTGCTCGGCCACGGTCCCGCCGGTCACCGGCAGCGACCGGGTGCGGGTCGCGAGTCCCCGTTTTTCCATCTCACGGCGCACGCGGAACCCGACCTTGTCGTCGGCCGGGAACCCGGCCTTGGTTCCGCGGTCGGAGACGAGCTCCACGGCGGCCAGGAGTCCCTTCCCGCCCCGGACGTCGCCGATCGCGGCCAGCTCCTTCTGGAGCCCGAGCAGCCCCTGGTGGAGCCGCGTGCCCATCTTGGCCGCCCGCTCCCACAGCCGCTCACGCTCCATGATCTCGAGGTTGGCGATGCCGACGGCGCAGCAGGTGGGATGCCCCGAGTAGGTGTAGGCGTGCATCCAGCGGCTGTCGAGGGGGACCGAGTTGATGGCATCCTGGATCTCCTGGGACACCATGATTCCACCGAGCGGCTGGTAGCCGGAGGTCACCGCCTTGGCAAAGGACATGATGTCGGGCTCGACCCCCCAGTGGGTCAGCGCGAACCAGTGCCCGGTGCGGCAGAAGCCGGTGATCACCTCGTCGGAGATGAACAGGACCCGATGCCGCGTGCAGATCTCGCGGATCCGCGGAAAGTAGTCGTCGGGGGGCACGATCACGCCGCCGCCGCCGATGACGGGCTCGGCGATGAAGGCGGCCACGGTGTCCGGACCCTCGCGGAGAATCGCCTCCTCGAGCTCGCGGGCCGCCGCCTGCCCCACCGTCTCCCCCGGCTTCGCCCCCTGGAAGCGATAAGCGTAGGGCGGCTGGATGTGCAAGAAGCCGGGCACCCGCGGCTCGAACATCTTCCAGTAGGGCGCCATGCCCGTCGCGCTCATCGCCTGGAGGGTGACTCCGTGATAGGCATTCTGCCGGGCGATGACCTTGACCTTGTCGGGCTTCCCTTTCGCCTTCCAGTAAAAGCGCGCCGTCTTGAACGCGGACTCGTTGGCTTCCGCCCCGCCGCAGGTGAAGAAGACCGCGGAGAGATTCCGGTAGGCGAGCCCGACCAGCTTCGTGGCCAGCATGACGGCCGGCACGTTCGAGTTGCCCACGTAGTTCGAGAAGTAGGCCAGGCTCTTCATCTGCTCGAAGGCGGCCCGAGCCAGCTCCTCGCGCCCGTGCCCCACGCTCACGTTCCACAGCCCCGAGAGCCCGTCGATGTACTCGTGGCCCTGGATGTCGCGGATGATCGCGCCCCGGCCCTCGACGATGACCATCGGCTCGGCGGCCTCGGAGGCATGATGCAGCGGATGGATGAGATGGGATTGATCGTTCTTGACGAGCTCCGCCGCGTTCACGGTGGCCATGAAATCCTCCTTTGGAGGCAAGGTCAGCGCGAGAGTTGTTTGCGCGCGGTCACGTGGGCACGCCAGTCGCCGGAGGCGATGCGCGGCCCGCGCCCGGTCGGTCCGTTGTACACGTAGACCCAGGCCTCGCGAGTCGACCCGTCCCCGATCAGGACGGCCACCCGCCGCCGGACGAACAGGCTTTGCGCCTCGTCGGCCGGGTCGTACCCCTCGGCCCGGTCCAGCGCGAGCAGCCGATCGGCGGAATCGGGGATGCGGTAGAGCTGCCCGGATACCCAGCCCGCGCCCTCCAGAACCACCCCCGGATACTCGCCGAAATCATAGAGCGAACCTCGGATGCGGCCGCGTCCTTCGAGGACGGCCCCCGCCCCGAGGAGGGGCCGCCGTGCAAGGCCGGACATCAGCGTGCCGTAGGCGAAGAGCCGATCAAACGCCACCTGGCCCGATCCTTCTGCCGGTCATGGGATCGCAGCCCAGTGCCGACGTGTGGTCCTGGTGCGCTCAGCGGCGCCGGGGCGGCTCGGGCGTCGCGCAGGCCTGGCCGGGCTCCGACCCGGAGCTCACCGCGGGGCCCCGTTGCCATCTCCGGCCGCCCGGAGCACCTGCTCGACGAACTGGGCCTCCGGCAGGGCTCCTTCGAACGACACGCGCTCGTTCACCACGGTCTTGGGAACAGCCATCACGCTGTAACGCTGGGCCAGGTCGGGGAACTCGGTCGCTTCCACGCAGTCGCCGCGGATCAGCTCCGACGCCACTGCCAGATGGTGTGCCAGGCGCACGGCCCGGGGACAGTGGGGTCAGGTGGGGGTGGTGAAGACCTGGATGTGGACGGGCTTCTGGAGGCCACGCAGCCGCTCGATGGTCTCGGGGCTGAGCCGGGGCTCACCGGACGCCGCCACCAGCATGCCGTCGATCAGGTTCGTGAACTCGTAGCCCAGGGGAATCCCGAAGAAGCGGATCCCGTAGTCCCGGGCTCCCTCGACGACGACGGCCGGTACCCGGTCGACTCCGTAGGCAGCCGCCTTCTCGCGGTCGATGTGGAGGTTGTAAATCTCCACCGCCACCTTGTCCGAGCACTCGGCGACTTCACGGGCGAGCCGCTCCGTCTCGAGGCAGTACTCGGAGCCGAGCTCCTGGCTGAACACCACGAGCTTGACGGGACCGGCGAGCTTCTGAAGCTCCTCGGTGACCCCGGCTCGGTCCTTCTCGGTCAGGATCGCCATCGTGCCTCCTGTCGGGACGCCTCAGCGCTCCATTATACCGGAGATGCCGCTGCCCGGCGCGGGCGCGGTGCCGTCACGCACCTCGTACATGGCCCACGTCATCGCGTTCCGGGCCTGCGGGCGGTTGAACGTCAGGAAGGCGACGGCGCCGCGACGCTCGTAGAGGAGCTCGTCGGTGGCGGGACCGAACTCCGCGCTCATCCCAGCCGGGCGAGCGCCTTGCCCACCTGATCGAGCGCCCGCTGGATCGCCTCCCGCGACGCCGCGTACGACAGCCGGAGGTAGCCCTCGCCGAACTCGCCGAAGGCCGTGCCCCAGAGGACGGCGACTCCGCCCTCGTCGAGGAGGTAGGTGGCGATCTCCTTGGACGAGCGGCCGAGCTGCTTCACGTTCGGGAACACATAGAAGGCGCCCCGCGGCCGGGCGCAGGAGACACCCGGGAGCCGGTTGAGCCCGTCCACGATGAGATCGCGGCGGTGGCGGAACTCCTCAACCATGGTCTGGACCGGCGTGTCGTCCCCCTGGAGGGCCGCCAGGCCGGCCTGCTGGATGAAGGTCGCCGTGCAGGAGGCGGAGTTCGTCATCAGCCGCGTGATGTGCTCGGCCAGCGGCACCGGCATGACGCCGTACCCGAGCCGCCAGCCCGTCATCGCGTACGACTTCGAGAAGCCGTCCAGGATGATCGTCTGCTCCTTCATCCCGGGCAGGCTGGCGATGGAGGCGAACTGGCCTTCGTAGAGGAATCGACGGTAGATCTCGTCCGAGAAGACGGGGACGCGATAGTGCCGGGCGATCTCGGCGATCCGGCCGATCTCCTCGGGCGCCAGCACACCGCCGGTCGGGTTCTGCGGCGAGTTGATGATGAGGAGCCGGGTCTTCCGCGAGACCCGCCGCTCGAGCTCCCCGAGGTCCAAGCCGAACCCGGTCTCCTCCACGAGCGGGATGGGCACCGGCACGCCGCCGACGAAGTTGATGACGGACTCGTAGATCGGGAAGCCGGGGTTCGGGTAGACGACCTCGTCGCCGCGGTTCACCAGCGCCAGGATCGCGAAGAACATGATCGGCTTCGCCCCCGGGGTCACGACGACCTCGTCGGCCGACACCGGGATGCCGCGCGTCTCGCCGATGTGCTTGGCGATGGCCTCGCGGAGCTCGGGCAGCCCCGCCGACGGGCCGTAGTGGGTCGCGCCGGCGTCGAGCGCGCGCTTGGCCGCTTCCTTGATGTGGGCCGGGGTGTCGAAGTCCGGCTCGCCGATCTCGAGGTGCACCACCGCCTTCCCCTGCCGCTCCAGGGCCCGGGCCCGGGCCAGCACCTCGAAGGCGGACTCCGTCCCCAGCCGTCCCATCCGCTCCGCTGCCTGCATCATGCTCGTCTCCGTCAAAAGACGCCGAACTTCTCGTAGGCCTGGAGCGGCGCCATGCCCTTTCGGACGGCGTCGCGCACCTGGTTCTCCGCGTCCAGCAACGCTTCGCACTCCAGCAGCACCTCGAGCACGAGCTTCCTGGGGACCACCGCGACCCCGTCGAAGTCGCCCACCACCATGTCGCCGGGCGTGACCCGCACGTCCCCGATCGTGACCGGACGTCCCCACTCCACCGCCCGCCAGCGGGGCAGCGAATCCTGCGGCGTCCGGTAGCGACAGAAGAGCGGGAACTTCTCCCGCAGGATGTAGGCGGCGTCCCGCGTGGCGCCGTCCACGACCACCCCGCGAACGCCCCGCGTCTTCATGGCCACCGCGGAGAGCTCGCCGAAGTGGGCGGCCACGTCATCGTTGGCCTGGATCACGAGGACGGCCTCGCGGGGCACGGCGCCGAGCAGCTTCAGAAACGCCCGGATGGGGCCATCGGTCTCGGTGTTCCGGCTCTGCTTGCCGCTGGCCGGGAACGCCACGCCCGCCAGCCGGGTGTCGGCCGCCAGCGGGACGATGTCGTGGGGCAGCGTCTGGTTGTAGTACCCGCGCTTGTCGAGGACATCCGTGATCGCCGCCGTGTAGATGCGGCCGTAGCGGGCGCAAAGGTCCGCCGTGGAGACGGTCGGGTTCCGCGGGCCGGGCTTCGCGCGACGGCGGGACGTGGCCATCACTCCTCCTCGGTGGCCGGGCAATCCGGCGGACCGGCCGCGGAACGGTACGGGTCCGGGCGGCAGCATCGGAGCGGCGCGGGCGTCATCTTACCGCGCGCCCGCCGTCCCGCTCAAGGGCCGTCCTGGCGGCTCGGGCGACCGGCCCCGGAGCCGATCAGCCCTTCACGGAGCCGGCGGTGAGCCCGACCACGTAGTAGTCGAGGAAGAACACGTACATCACGACCACCGGGAGGGCCCCGGTGATTGCGCCGGCCATGATGCCGCCCCAGTGGAAGACGTCGCCCCGGATCATCTCGCCGGCCACCCCGACCGTCACGGTCTTGGTCACGCTCGCCGAGGTGAAGGTCAGCGCGTAGAGGAACTCGTTCCACGCCAGGGTGAACGCGAAGAGCATCGCGCAGACGATGCCGGGAATCGCCACCGGGATCATGATGCGAAAGAGCACGCCCAGTCGCCCGCAGCCGTCCACCAGGGCGCACTCCTCGATCTCCCGCGGCACGACCTTGAAGTAGCCGAGGAGGAGCCAGGTGCAGAACGGGATGAGAAACGTGGGATAGGTGAGGACCAGGGCCCACAGGCTGTCGATGAGACCGAGCCAGTGCACGATCTGGGTCAGGGGGAGGAAGAGGAGGGTCGGCGGGACCAGATACGTGATGAACACCCCGATCCCGAAGGACCGGCGGCCCGGAAACCGAAGGCGGGCGAGGCTGTAGGCGGCCAGGATGCTGATGAGGACCGACATCGTCATGGTCACGAACGACACGATCAGGCTGTTGGCGAGCCAGCGCCAGAAATTCGTCTTGAGGAAGAGGTGGCGGAAGTGGCCGAGCGAGACGCCGTCGCGGAGCCAGAAGGGGACCGCCTGGAGGTCGTAGAGCTCCCGATCGCTCTTGAACGCGGTCAGGAGCATGAAGTAGATCGGGAACAGGATGAAGAGCAGGAAGGGGGCCAGCCCGACGTGGTCGGCCACGAAGTGCCGCAACGCCCCGCCCCGCCTCACGCTAGCCACGGGGACTCCGCCTTGGCCCCGGGCCGCCACAGGGCCCGCCACCAGCAGGACCCGCGGCGGGCGGCGGCGCGCTGCTACGCATAGCGGGTCTCGTCGCGGTGCAAGAAGTGCAGCTGCAGCGCCACGATCACCACCAGCGCCGGGAACATGAAGAGCGAGACCGCCGCCCCCTTCCCGAGCTGCAAGCTCTCGAAGGCCAGGGCGTGGGAGAGCGTGGCGAAGAGGTGCGTGCTCTCTTGAGGCCCGCCCCGCGTCAGCACGTACACGATGTTGAAGTCGGCGAAGGTGAAGATCGTCGAGAACAGGATCACGACGGCGAGGATCGGCTTCAGCAGCGGATAGGTGACATACCAGAACCGTCCCCAGCGGCCCGCCCCGTCGACCTCGGCCGCCTCGTAGAACTCGGTCGGGATCCCGGTGAGACCGGCCAGCACCGTCACCGCGAAGAACGGCAGACCGCGCCAGACGTTGACCACGATGACCGCCGCCATGGCCAGGACGGGCGAGCCGAGCCAGTTCACCTCGAGTGGCCGGAGCCCGGCCGGCCCGAGCAGGACGTGGTTCACCGTCCAGGTGATCACGCTGTAGAGCGAGTCGTACATCCAGAGCCACCCGAGCGTGGAGAGCGCGGTCGGGATCACGAACGGCAGGAGCACCAGGCCACGGATCAATCGCTTGAGCCGCAGCTTCCGGTGGAGGATGAGGGCGAGCGACACGCCGAGGACCGTCTTCACGACGACGGCGATCGACGTGAAGACGACCGAATTCTGGACGGTCTGCAGGAACGTCCCGTCGGCCAGGAGCGCCCGGAAGTTCGCCAGGCCGACGAACGTCCCCGTGCCCTGGCCGACCACCGTGTTGCTCACGCTGTAGTAGAGCGCCATGAAGAAGGGATACGCGACGAGCAGGGTGATCCAGCACAGGGCCGGCAGGACCAGAGCGATGCCGGTGAAAGCCTCGGCGCGGCGGCTCGAGCGGAGCATGAGCGGGAGGACGCCGGCCCGGCCACCCCCGGAGGGGCGGCCGCGGGCCGGCGCCGCGCGGCTCAGAGGGTTTCCTTGAAGATCCTCTGCATCTCCCCTTCCATCCAGCCCATCGCGTCCTTGATCGAGGTGCCCCCGACGACCCGGGCGATCATGTTGGGCAGGAGGTACTTCGAGTCCATGGCGGCGATGTACTGGGTCGGCTGGCCCGGCCAGCCCTGCGGTCGCGTGTAGGGCCCTTCCTTCGGCAAGAGCGTGAGCTTCGGGTCCTTCTTCCAGACCTCGTGGCCCTCGAACTTCTTGAAGGGACTCATGCAGAAGCCCTTGGCCGCCGCGATCCACGAGGCGTACTTGTCCTCCTGGTAGAAGAAGCGGAGGAAATCCTTCGCCAGGTCGACGTTCTTCGAGAATTTCCAGATCCCGAGGCCGTGGTTGAACGTCGCCGCGTAGCGTCCGGCCGGTCCGCTGAGCCCTTCGTGGTGATCGACCTCGTCCGCGATGGGAAGCTTGTTGTCCTTGGCGGAGAGGTAAATGCTGACCGGGTTGTGGACCCACGAGCCCTTACCCGAGAGAATCAGGCGGTTGTTGCCGGCGTCGTCCCAGGACAGGACCTCCGAGGTCATCGTGTCGGTGTACAGCCGCTTGGCGAACTCGAGGAACTCCGCCGTCTTCGGCGAGTTGATGGCGATGGTCTTGCTGTCCGCCTCGACTTCCTTGGCCCCGTAGCACCACATGATGTGGCGCCAGGTGAGGATGGCGTCGGTGCAGTTGCTGATGGCGATCCCCACCGGCGCCCCGCGCTTCTTCAGCTCGGTGCCCGCCCGGTGAAGCTCCTCGAAGGTCTTGGGGAGGGCGAGATTCGCGGCCTTCCAGTGCTTGACGTTGTACGTCCCCACGACCGAGAGCCAGTACCACGGCGCCACCTTCCAGTGGCCGTCGATGTGGAACGTGGCCCGCGGCCCCGGATACACCTCGTACCGCCGGCCCACGTCGTCCAGGACGTCGTCGATGTTGGCCAGGTTGTTCCGGTGCAGGTAGCCGAAGGCCTCCCACAGATCGATGAGATCGTGGCCGGCCTGCACGGTGGCCTCGGCCGCCAGCTTGACCGGGACGTCGGTGACCTTGATGGTGTCGTAGCGGACGTCGCAGCCGGCCTGCTTGCCGAACTCCTGCATGAGCTCGCTGAACCGCTCGTCGCCCGAGGGGACGAAGAGGCTCAGCGACAGGCCCGTGAGGGTGCGCCGCTGGGCAACGGCCGGGGGCGTGCGCTCGGCCAGCCAGCCCATCGACGCGGCGCCCACGGCCGCGCCCGTCGACCCGAGGAAGCGGCGTCGCGTCAGGCCCGGGCCGGGACCCCGGAGCCCCCCCGTTCGTGTCGTGGTGTCCATGGCAACCTCCCGTGTCGTGGTTCTGTGAGGAGCCTCGATGGGGACAGGGACCGGCCTGTCCGGAGCCTACTATAGGGCTTCGGGCCCGCGCAATGGGGGAGCGGCCGGGGGGCGCAGCCGGCCGGGCTCGTTCCCGGTCGGGCGCGGTATAATTCCGGCGTCCGCACTCCACCTCAACCTGCTCGGAAAGGGAGTCCATCCATGCTCAAGGTCCTCGTCAGTCCATGCCTGGCGGTTGCCCTGACCGTCACCGGCGCGGCCGCCGCCTTGGCCGTCGAGCCGCTCCCGGCCCTCAAGCTCCTGATCCCCGCCAATCCCGGCGGCGGCTGGGACCAGACCGGCCGCGCCCTGGAGCAGGTGCTGCGCGCCGAGAAGCTCGTGACCGGAGCCATCCGGCTCACGAACCGCGGCGGAGCCGGCGGCACCATCGGGCTCGCCGAGTTCGCCAGGGCCAAGGGCGAGGGCGGGTCCCTCATGGTCATGGGCCTCGTCATGGTCGGCGCCATCCTCACCAACAAGTCTCCGGTGACCCTGGAGGCGGTCACTCCGATCGCCCGCCTCACCTCCGAGTACCTCGTCATCGCCGTGCCGGTCTCGTCCAAGATCCAGAACCTGAAGGACTTCACCGAGGCTCTCAAGAAGGACCCGGGCGCCACCTCCATCGTCGGCGGCTCGCGCGGCGGCGTCGATCACATCCTGGCCGCTCTGGTCGCCGACACCGTCGGCGTCCCCGGCGCCAAGGTCAACTACGTCGCCTACGCGGGCGGAGGCGAGGCCGTAGCCGCCCTCCTCGGCGCCCAGGCGACGGCCGGCATCAGCGGCTACGGCGAGTTCCAGCCGCACATCGAGTCGGGCAAGTTGAGGGCCATCGGGCTCAGCGCGCCCTCACGCATCACGGGGATCAACGCCCCGACGCTCAAGGAGCAGGGGGTCAACGTCGAGCTCGGGAACTGGCGGGGCGTCGTCGCACCGGGCGGGATCGGCGCGGCCGACCGCAAGGCCCTGCTCGATGTCATCGACGCGATGGCGAAGTCTCCCTCCTGGAAGGCCGAGCTGAAAAAGCACAACTGGGAGGACGCGTACCTGGCCGGGGACGCCTTCGCCAAGTTCGTCAAGGCCTCGGAGGAGCAGACCGCCAAGGTGCTGAAGGACGTCGGGCTCGTCAAGTAGGCGCCGTGAAGCCCGAGAGCCGTCCCCTCGCGGTCGGCGCCGGCGTCACCGCCCTCGGCCTCTTCTTCCTCGTGGGAGCCCAGACGATCGCCGGCGAGACTCCGTACGCCGGTGTGGGCCCCCGGGCCTTCCCGACCCTGATCGGGGCCGCGCTGACCGTTCTCGGCGTGGCCTTCCTGATCGCGGTCCGGCGCGGCATGACGTTCCCGGAGGCCGGCGGCCCGGTGGAGCGGGGCACGATGCCCTGGATCCTCGGCGGGCTCGCCGCGGCCACCCTGGCCATGGCGCCCCTCGGCTTCCCGGTCGCCGCCCTGTTCCTCTTCGTCCTGACCGCCCGCGGCTTCGGCTCCCGGCGCTGGGGGTGGAACGTGGTGCTCGGCGCCGTGCTGGGGGTCGTCGTCTACTACGTGTTCTCGCGCGCCCTCGGCGTGTCGCTCCCCGGGGGTCTCTTCGAGCGCTGGTAGGCCGGCCATGGACACCCTGCTCGCGCTGGGGCACGGCTTCGCGGTCGCCGTCCAGCCACTCAACCTGCTCTTCGCCTTCATCGGCGCCGTGCTGGGCACGGCCGTCGGCGTCCTGCCGGGGATCGGCCCGGCGCTGACCGTGGCGCTCCTCCTGCCGGTCACCTACAACCTGGCGCCGACCGCCAGCTTCATCATGTTCTGCGGGGTGTACTACGGGGCGATGTACGGTGGGTCCACCACCTCGATCCTCATCCGGACGCCGGGGGAGTCGGCCTCGATCATCACCTCGCTCGAGGGCTATCAGATGGCGCGCCGGGGCCGCGGGTCGGCCGCCCTGGCCACCGCCGCGGTCGGCTCCTTCGTGGCCGGCACGCTGGCCACGCTCGGGCTCACCTTCCTGGCGCCACCGATGGTCTCGGTCGCCCTCGCCTTCGGCCCCGCTGAGTATTTCGCCCTCATGCTGCTCGCCTTCACCACCGTCTCGGCCGTGCTCGGCGAGTCGCGGCTCCGGGGCGCGATCAGCCTCTTCTTCGGCCTCGGCCTCGGCCTGATCGGCATCGACACCCAGACCGGGCAGGCTCGGTTCACCCTCGCCCAGCCGGCGCTCCTCGACGGGATCGGCGTGGTGATCGTCGTGGTGGGGCTCTTCGCCGTGGGGGAGACGCTGTACGCGGCGGTCCACGAGCGGGAGGGCGAGATCGTCCCCCTGGCCGGCTCCATCTGGATGACGAGCGAGGAGTGGCGGCGGTCCTGGAAGCCGTGGCTGCGCGGCACGCTCTTCGGCTTCCCGATCGGAGCGCTGCCGGCCGGCGGCGCCGAGATCCCGACCTTCCTGTCCTACCTCGCGGAAAAGCGCCTCACGAAGCATCCCGAGGAGTTCGGCCGGGGGGCCATCGAAGGCGTGGCGGGGCCGGAGGCCGCGAACAACGCCGCCGCGGCCGGCGTCCTGGTGCCGCTCCTGACCCTCGGCCTGCCCACTTCGGCCACGGCGGCCATCCTGCTGGCCGCCTTCCAGGGATACGGGCTCCAGCCCGGGCCGCTCCTCTTCGAGCAGCGGCCCGACCTCGTCTGGGGGCTCATCGCGAGCCTCTACATCGGCAACACCATGCTGCTGATCCTGAACCTTCCGCTGGCGCCCATCTGGGTGCGCCTCCTCATGATCCCGCGGCCCTACCTCTACGCGGGCATCCTCATCTTCGCCTTTCTCGGCGCCTACGCGGCGAACAACTCGGTCGCGGACCTGGTGATCCTGATCATCGTCGGGCTCATCGGGTACGTCATGCGCCTCTACGACTTCCCGGTCGCGCCGGTGCTGGTGGGAATGATCCTCGGTCCACTCTCGGAGCAGCAGCTCCGGCGGGCCCTCGCCTTGAGCCAGGGCGATCCCTCGGTCTTCCTGACCCGCCCCATCGCGGCGACCCTGGTCGGCATCACCCTGGCCGTGCTGATCCTGCCTCCGCTGCTCCGGCGCGTCTGGGGCCGTCCCGATTGAGTTTTTTCGGCCCGCATAGTAGGCTCAGCAGCGTGCCGGCGCGACGGAGTGGGATCGCGTCCCGGCTGTCTCGATCGAGCGAGGAACCCAGATCACGCCACCCGTCCGGGATGCCATGACCACCGCGACTGCCGACGCGATCGCCGTCAAGGGGGTCTCCAAGCACTACCCGACCCGCGACGGGCGCGTGGCGGCGCTCGACCGCATCTCCTTCGACGTCGCGGAAGGCGAGTTCATCGCCGTCGTCGGGCCCTCGGGGTGCGGCAAGTCCACGCTCCTCAAGATCCTGGCCGGCATCCTGCCCCCGTCGACCGGCGAGGCGCGGCTCCGCGGCACGCCGATCGCCGGTCCGCGGCGGGACATCGGGGTGGTCTTCCAGTCCCCCGTGCTCTTCCCCTGGCGGAGCGTGCTGGACAACGTGCTCCTGCCGGTAGACGTCCAGGGGCTCGGGCGCGCGCGTCATACGCAGCCCGCGCTCGAGCTCCTCGGGCTCGTGGGGCTCGAGGGCTTCGAGCACCGTTACCCGTGGGAGCTGTCGGGAGGCATGCAGCAGCGGGTCGCGCTGACCCGCGCGCTCGTCCACGACCCCGCCATGCTGCTCATGGACGAGCCATTCGGCGCGCTCGACGCCATGACCCGCGAGCACATGAACCTGGAGCTCCAGCGCATCTGGCTGGAGCGGCAGAAGACCGTGCTCTTCATCACGCACTCGATCCCGGAAGCCGTGTTCCTGGCTGACCGGGTGCTCGTGATGAGCCCGCGGCCGGGCCGCATCCTCGAAAAGCTGCCGGTGGAGATCCCCCGACCTCGCTCGCTGGACGTCATGAGCACGCCCGGCTTCGGCGACGCCGTCCGCCACCTCCGCGCCCAGTTCCGGGCCAAGGGCGGATTCGACGCATGAGCCGCACCCGGAACCTCCTGCTGACGGCGGTGTTCTTCGCCACCTCGGTTCTCGCCTGGGAAGCGACCGTGCGGCTGCTGGAGATCCCGCCCTTCGTCCTGCCGCCGCCATCCAAGGTGGTGGTCGCGCTGTGGCGGGGCATCTCGAGTGGTCTCTACCTCCGGCATCTCTACTACACGCTCCTGGAGACGCTCCTCGGCTTCCTGCTCGGCTCCCTGCTCGGCTTTTCTCTGGGCACGGCCGTCGCCATGAACCGCTACGTGGAATACTTCCTCTATCCGTACATCGTGATGTTCCAGTCGCTGCCCAAGGTCGCCCTGGCGCCCCTCATCGTGATCTGGTTCGGGCTCGGCCTCACCTCCAAGGTGGTGAACGCGGCGCTGGTCGCCTTCTTCCCGCTGCTGGTGAACACGATGGTGGGCCTGCGGTCGGCCGATGAAGATCGGGTGAGCCTCATGCGCTCGCTGGCGGCCAGCGAGCGTCAGATCTTCTGGATGCTTCGCCTGCCCAATGCCCTCCCGTTCGTCATGGCCGGCCTCGACGTGGCGATGATCTTCGCCCTCATCGGCGCCATCGTCGGCGAGTTCGTCGGCGCCACGTCCGGGCTCGGCATGCTGATCCAGAGCATGAACTTCACCATGGACGTCTCGGGCCAGTTCTCCGTCCTGCTCGTCCTGTCGCTGGTGGGCCTCGCCCTCAACCGCGGCATCCTCCTCATCCGGCGCCGGGTCCTGTTCTGGGATCCCTCGGAGAAGGAGCGGGCCGCGCGCCGGCCGAGCGAGGAGCCGGAGACCGCGCCAACCCTGGCCGGCGACGCTCGTGTCAAGAAGGAGGTCAGCGCATGGTAGGGTGCCGGATATCCCGGGCCGGCGGATGGCTCACCCGGCTGATCGCACTCGGGCTGGCCGCGAGCCTGCTGGCGCTGCCGGCCGGCGCGCAGGTCGCCCGCCTCCGCGTGGGCTGGTGCGCCCGGACCGTCACGGCGGCCGCGACGCCGTTCGCCATCGCGACCAAGCTGGGCTGGTTCAAGCAGGAGGGGATCGAGGTCGAGCTGATCCCGCTCCCCGGCTCCACCGACTGTGTCAAGAACGTGGCCACCAAGGAAGTCGACTTCGCGCTGCCGAGCGTGGAGCCCCTGGCCATCGGCCGCCCCCAGGGGATCAAGGCCAAGATCTTCTACACCGCGTACCAGGGCAACATCTACGGCATCGCCGTGCCCGCCGACAGCCCCATCCAGAAGCTCGCCGACCTCAAGGGGAAGAACGTCGGCGTCATCTCCATGTCTTCCGGCGGCGTCATCGTGGCCCGGGCGCTGGCGGCGACGGCCGGCCTCGACCCCGACAAGGACATCACCATCGTGGTGGCCGGGGAAGGCGCGCAGACGGCGGCCCTCGTGCGGAACAAGCAGGTGGACGCGCTGAGCCAGTTCGACACTCAGTACGCCATCGTCGAGAACGCCGGGGTCAAGCTCCGCTTGCTGGACACCCGCGAGATCGACCGCTACCCCTCGAATGGCTTCCTGGCCACCGAGGAGACGCTCAAGAGCCGGCACCGGGAGGCGGTCGGGCTGGCCCGAGGCTATGCCAAGGGCACCGTCTTCGCCATCACCAATCCGGAGGCGGCCGTCCGCATCCTGTACGAGGTCTTCCCGGCGACGAAGCCGACCGGCAAGGATGAGGCGACGGCGATCCGGGACGACACCAGGGTCCTGCAGGCGCGGGCGCAGAACTGGAAGCTCGAGAAGGCGGGCGCGCGGAAATGGGGCGAGAACTCCGAGCGGAATTACGCGGCCTACGTCGACTTCATGACGAAATGGGGCATCATCAAGCAGCCCGTCGACGCGAAGGACCTGGTGACCAACGAGCTGATCGACGAGATCAACCGCTTCGACGCCGAGAAGGTCGCCGCGGAGGCGCGCGCCTACAAGCCGGCCCGCTGACCGGCCGTGACTCAGTCGCGGGCCCGGCCTGGCGGCCATGACCGGAGGCACCATGACACAGGATCCTGTCCGGATCCGCGACGTCGTCGTCGAGCGCGGCGCCAAGCGCCACAGCTTCCTGAAGGTGGGCGAGACGGGCGCCGGCCCGATCGAGATGCCGGTGGTCGTCGTCCATGGCCGCCGGCCCGGGCCGACGCTCTGCCTCACCGGGGGCGTCCACGCGACCGAGTACCCCGGCCAGACGGCGGTCCGCGAGATGGCGCGGCAGCTCGACCCGGCGACGCTGGCCGGGACGGTCATCGCGATCCCGGTCGTCAACATGCCGATGTTCGCCGCGCGGTCGGCGTTTGTCTCGCCGATCGACGGCCTGAACCTCAATCGCGTGGCTCCCGGTCGGCCCGATGGCACCATCACCGAGCTGATCGCCCACACGCTCTTCAGCGAGATCCTGAGCCTCGCCACCCATCACATCGACTGCCACGGAGGCGACCTCACCGAGATTCTCTGGCCCTACGCGGCGTACCGCATGACGGGCAAGCCCGAGCTCGACGAGACCGGCGAGGCGATGGCGCGCTGCTACAGCCCCCGGATCGTCGCGCTGTTCCGGGAGGGGACGGCGCTGGTCCCGGCCGGGACCGTGACGACGGAGGCGGCCAGGCGGGGTGTCGCCTCGATCCTGGGAGAGTGCGGCAGCGCCGGGGGCCTCGACCCGGCCGACGTCAGCACGCACGTCCACGGCATCACGAACGTCATGCGCTTTCTCCGGATGCTGCCGGGCGAGCCGGTGGTGCCGGCCGGCCAGGTCCTCGGCGCGTCGCAGTTCGTCGTCCAGGCCCGGCGCGGCGGCCTGCTGCGCCTCTCCGTCGGGATCGGCGAGACGGTCAGCGAGGGCCAGGAGCTGGGCGAGGTCTGGGATGCCTTCGGCGACGTCGTCGAGACGCTCCGGGCCCCGGCCCGCGGACTGGTTCGCATCATCTGGACCCACAAGGTGGTCACCTCGGGGGACGCCGTGCTGAAGTGCTGGGTCACGGAGCCGGCGCCGCCCTTCGCCCCGACGGATCGATTCGTGCGCTGAGGGAGGCGTCGCGATGGACATCCAGTCTCAGAAGCTCAGCGAGTTCTTCAACATCGGGCGGGACAAGGGCTGGGACGTCGACCGGCAACGGTGGACCGTGCACACGCTGATCGACCCCGAAGGGCGGGTGCTCACGCTGGGAGACGTCCTCGACGGGATTCCCCTCGACCTCCGCCTGGCGAAGTCCGGCAACCGCTACGGCTACCCGCCCCTCCGCCAGCGGATCATCGACTCCCAGCACTACGAGGTCGAGATCGAGCACGTCCTGGTGACCTCCGGCACCCAGCACGCGAACTTTCTCGCCTTCATGGCGGCCCTCGACGCCGGCGACGAGGCCATCATCGAGTCGCCGTCGTGGGAACAGCCGAGGGTGCTGTGCCAGGCGTTCCGGATCCAGGCCCGGATCCTCCGCCGCCGGCCCGAGCTCGACTGGAAGTTCGACCTCGACGAGCTGGCGGCGATGGTCTCGCCGCGCGTGAAGCTCATCTACCTCTGCCACCCGAGCAACCCCACCGGGGCCGTGCTCGACGAGCGCGAGCTCCGGGCCGTCTGCGACATCGCGGCCCGGTCCGGGGCGTATGTGGTCTCCGACGAGATCTACCGAGGCCTGGAGTGGGACGGGGGGCTGTCCCCGTCGGTCGTCAACTGCTACGAGCGTGGCGTCACGACCAGCAGCGTGTCGAAGACGCTGGGAATGAGCGGGCTGCGCCTGGGATGGCTGGCCACCCGCGACCGGGCGTTCCTCGAGCGGTGCCTGAGCCTCAAGTACTACATCAGCCTGCACCAGCAGAGCCGGCTGGACGAGGTCGTGGCCCTGGCCGCGCTCGAGCCGACGAAGTACTGGGCGCTCGTCAAAGAGACGATGGCCGCGGCGCGGGTCAACTACGACCTGGTGGCCGACTGGATGATGCGGAACGGCGTCTTCCGCTGGGTCCCGCCCCGCGGCGGGTTCCTCTCGTTCCCGTCCTACGACCTCGACATCCCGTCGTGGGACCTGTGCGTGCGACTCCTCGACCCGCCGTACCGGACCTACCTCATCCCCGGGAGCTGCTACGGGCACGAGCGCCACGTCCGGCTCGGGCTCGGGCCGGGGACGTCCGCCGAGACCATCCGGGCCGGCCTCGCCGAGATCGATCGCTTCGTCGCGGATTACCGGGCCGGCCGCCTGACGCTCTAGTCTCTTCGGAGGGGGCCTCCGCGGCCCCCTCCGAGACCTCCCCCCGGACAGGTTGCGCCGGCAAAGCCGGCGCTCGGAGCGGGAACAGCAACCGTCGGCGGTCTGGCGTTCGCGTAGCGCCTGTTAACCCGACAGGCTCCCAGACTACGTGCAGGCCCACACGATCCGCAACAAGCAGGAGCTCGAGGCGACGGACCCCCAGGCCCACGAGCAGTTCACGCGCCGCCTGCGCGAGGCAGCGGCCGACCCGGCGAAGGCGCGCGACTATCTCCTCCGCGCCTCGATGATCGCGAGCCTCCGCCGGGCGGAGGAGCTCGGGTGAGCGCCGCGGACGCTCGTGCGCGCCAGGAGGCTGCCGGAGTAATCGCGCGCCAACTCCTGGCCCAGCCGCCGCGGGTCGGTGTTCCGCTCCGAGCGCGGGCTTGCCCGCGCAACCCCCCGGGGGGAAGGGTCTGGGAGGGGGCCGTCGAGGCCCCCTCCCATGATCTACGCCTTGCGCAGCCGCGGGTCCAGGTAGTCCCGCAGGCTGTCCCCGACCACGTTGAAGGCGATCGTGAGGCTGAGGATGGCCAGGCCGGGGAACGTGCCGATCCACCACTGGTCGAAGTAGTTGCGTCCGGCGGCGATCATCGAGCCCCACTCCGGCACCTCGGGCGGAGGCCCCAGCCCGAGGAAGCTCAGCGCGGCGAAGGTCAGGATCGCGTGGCCGACGTCCAGCGTGGCGATCACGATGACGGACGAGATCACGTTGGGGACGATGTACCGCACCAGCACGCGGCCGTCCGACCCGCCGAGCGCGTACGCCCCCTGGACGTACTCGCGCTCGCGCACCGCCAGCACGAGGCCGCGCACCAGGCGGGCGTAAGTGGGCCACCAGGCGATCATGATCGCGATCACCGCGTTCCGGATCCCGGCGCCGAGAGCCGCCGTGATCACGAGGGCCAGGATGACCGTCGGAAACGCGAGCATCAGGTCGGTCACCCGCATCACGACCTCGTCGACCAGCCGGCCGACGAACCCGGCGACGCCGCCCACCGCGCCGCCGAGGACCGCCGCCAGCACCACCGCGACGATCCCGACCGGGATCGAGATGCGCGCGCCGTAGAGAATGCGGCTCCAGACGTCGCGCCCCAGGGCGTCGGTGCCGAGCCAGTGGGCCGTGGACGGCGGGCCCAGACGGTTCGCGATGTCCTGGCGGAGCGGCTCGTAGGGGGCGACCGCGGGGGCGGCCGCCGCCAGCGCGAGCCAGCCGCCCACGACCGCCAGGGCCACCAGGCTCAGCGGGGACCGCCGGAAAGGGCCGGGAAGGGAGCGGCGGAGCCCGGCCCTCTCCCGAGCGTCGAGGCGTGGCGGACTCTCGACCGCGACGTCCATTCCTAAGCTCCGACCTGGATCCGCGGGTCGATGAAGGCGTAGGCGACGTCGACCAGCAGGTTGGCGGCGACGTAGACGGTCGCGATCACCATCCCGACCCCCATGATCGCCGGGAAGTCGAGCGAGGTCGCGCTCCGGAAGGCGTAGAGGCCGAGGCCGGGCCAGGCGAAGACGCTCTCGATGATCACGGCGCCCGAGAGGAGCCGGCCGAAGCTCAGCCCGATCACGGTGACGACCGGAATGAGAGCGTTGCGCGCCGCATGCCGGAGCGTCACCGCCCGCTCGTCGAGACCCTTGGCCCGCGCCGTCCGCACGTAGTCCTCGCCCAGGACGTCGAGCGTGCTTCCCCGCATGAGCCGCGCCAGTACGCCGAGGTTGTAGGTCGAGAGGACGACCGCCGGCAACACGAGGTGGTGCAGCGTGTCCAGCGCCGCGTCCGGGCGCCCCGCCAGCAGGGCGTCGAGCACCAGGAACCCGGTGACCGCCGGCGGGGTCGAGAGGGTCGCGCTGAGCCGCCCGGGCGCCGGCGCCCAGCCGAGCCGCGCGTAGAAGACCAGCAGCGCGACGAGCCCCAGCCAGAAGACGGGCATCGACACGCCGACCAGCGAGGCGACCCGCGTGAGCTGGTCGAGGAGGCTGTCGCGCCGGACCGCCGAGAGGACCCCCAGCGGGATCCCCACCAGGACGCTGAGCGTCATCGCCGCGATGGCCAGCTCGATCGTCGCCGGGAACCGCTGCTGGAGGTCGAGCAGGACCGGCTGACGCGTGGAGATCGAGAGCCCCAGATTGCCGTGGAGCAGGTTCCACAGGTAGATGCCGTACTGCTCCGGCAGCGGCCGGTCGAGACCCCACTCGTGCCGGAACGCGGCGACGATCTGGGGGTCGGCCGCGGCCTGCTCCCCGAGGTTGGCCGTGACCGGGTCGGCGGGGACGGCATTCGAGAGGACGAAGCTCAGGAGGGTGATGCCGAGGAGCATCGGCCCGAGCAGCAGCAGGCGGCGGGCGACGAAGAGCTGGAGGCCGCTCAGGATCGCTCCCCCGCGGCGAGGGCGGCGCCGGCCGGACCCCCGGCGGCGCCGCCGGGGGCGGTCATTCCGGGATCACTTGCCGATCGTCCAGAAGTCGACCCCCCACACGCTGTTGAAGGTCACGCCCTGCACGTTGGACCGGAAGGCGTAAGGAACGGCCGGCTGGAAGAGGGGCGCGTAGGGGCCGATCTGGGCCAGCCGCTCCTCGAACTTCCGGTAGAGGCCGGCGCTCCTGGCCGGATCCCCCTGGGTCTCGGCCTCCGTCGCGACCTGGGCCAGCTCGCGGGCCTCGGGGCTCGCCTCCGGGAGCCACCCGGCGCGCTTCCCGACCGTCCGCCCGGGCGCGTAGACGAGGAAGTTCTGGCCATCCGGGTAGTCGGCGGCCCAGCTCCAGACGCCGAGCTGGTTCTTCCCGTCGCGGTAGAGCTGCAGCGCGGTCGTCCGGGGCAGCCCGTTCAGCGTGATGCCGATCCCCACCGCGGCGAGATCGGCCTGGATCTTCTGGGCCAGGAGGCTCATCTGGACGCCCCAGATGGTCGAGTCGCTCGCGTAGGTGATGACGCCCTTCACCTCCCCGAGATTGGCGTCCTTCAGCAGCGCCTTCGCCTTCTCGCGGTCGGTCCGGATCGCCTGCCGAGGATCGAGCGATCCGGGGAAGCTGGTCGGGATCACCCCGGCCAGCCGCACGGCGCCCGGCCCCGCGATCGCCAGGATTCCCTCGTAGTCGAGGGCGTAGCGGACGGCCTGCTGGACCTTCGGGTTCGCGAACGGTCCGCCGATCTGCGGGTTCGCGTTCAAGAGGATGTAGAAGGTCGTGGCGGCCGGGCTGGTCTTCGTCATGACGCCAGCCGCGCTCCGCAGCGCCTTCATCTGGTCCTGATCCAGCCCGGTCGCGATGTCGAGGTCGCCCCGCTCGAGCTGGAGCTTCTGGCTGGCCGGCTCGGTGATGTTCCGGACCACGATCCGGTCCAGCTTGGGCGCGCCGCGCCAGTGGGCGGGGTTCCTGACCAGCACCACCTCGTGCTCGGGGACATACCGCTCGAGGACATACGCGCCGGTCCCCGCCGACTGCCCGTTGAGGAAGCTCTCCGCCTTGTCCCGGTCCTTGGCGTCGGCGCTCGCGTCGCCGCCCTTCTGCGTGACGAGCTTGCTGTCGAGCGCGGCCAGGCTCGAGCTGGCGAGGATCGGAAGGAGAGCCGGGTTCGGCGCCTTGAGCTTCAGCACCACCGTGTAGGGATCGGGGGCGAGGATCTCGTCGACCGAGTTGAGAAAGAACGCGGGGTTGTTCTTGAGGTTCTTCACCCGGTCCAGCGACCACTTCACGTCGGCCGACGTCAACGGGTTTCCGCTCGAGAACTTCACGTTCCGCCGCAGCCGGAAGGTATAGGTCTTGCCGTCGTCGGCGACCTTCCAGTCGGTCGCCAGCGAGGGCTTGGGGTCACGGAGGTCCTCGCCGTCGAAGGTGACCAGCGAGTCGTAGACGGAGTGATTGATCATGTTGCTGGTCGTCTCGATCGTGCGGCCGGGATCGAGGCTCTTGATGATGAAGCTCGAGCCGACCACGAGTGTCTTCTCGGCGGCCGGCGCGCTGGTGGCCAGCGCCGCGAAAGCCAGGGCGAGGCCGAGGCGTGCGAGAACGATGGACGTGCGCATTGGCTCCCCCTTCGTCGGCCGGTCTGGCCCATCCGTCACCCTGATCACCGTCCCTTGAAGACCGGGGGACGCTTCTCGGCGAAGGCCCGCACCCCCTCGGCGAAATCCTCGGTGTGGCCGCTCCGGGCGATCGACTGGCTCTCCAGCTCCATCTGGGTCTCGAGGCTCTCCGTCGTCGAGGCATGGAAGAGGCCCTTGCCGCGCCCGAGAGCCAGCGTCGGACCCTGCGCGAGCTCGCCGGCCAGACGCCGCACGGCGTCGGGCAGCTCGGCATCCGGCACCGCGCGCGTGACGAGCCCCCACTCCATCGCCTCCTTCGCGGTCAGGACGCGGTTCGTGTAGAAGAGCTCGGTGGCCCGCCGGATCCCGACCAGGCGCGGGAGCCAGTACGAGCACGAGCCGTCGGGCGTGGCGGCGATGCGGGAATAGGCCATGGTGAAGCGGGCGGACTCGGCGGCCAGCACCAGGTCGCCCGCGATGGCCAGCGAGAAGCCGCCGCCGGCCGCCACCCCGTTGACGGCCGTGATCACGGGCTTGGGCGTCCGCACCAGGCGCGACACCGCGCCGTGGACGTAGGTCGTCAGCTCCTTGATGAGGATCCCGATCCGGGGCAGGCTCTCGGCGAAGTCCCGCACGTCGCCCCCGCCACAGAAGGCCTTGCCGGCGCCGGTCAGGACGACGCAGCGCACCGCCGGGTCCTCGTCCACCTCGAGCACGGCCGAGAAGAGCTCTCGGCCGAGCGTCAGGTTCATGGCGTTGAAGGCGTCGGGACGGTTGAGCGTGATCGTCGCGATCCCGGCCGCCACCTCGAGCTTGATGGCCTCGTAACCCATGGGCGTCTCCTTGGGGGACGGAGAGGAACTCGCTGCGGACCCGGCAGACCCGGGGCCGGAGCGCCTCCATTCTGCCACGCGCCGGGGCGACGAGGCCAGTCGCTCCCTGCTAGAATGGATTCGTGCGTCGGGGCGTCGGCTGGCTGACCGCGATCGCGCTCCTGGCCGCCGTGCTGGTGGTGGCCGGGGTCGTTTCGGTGCGGATCGACTTCCATCCGCCCGGCGGAGCGCGGGCCGCCGACTTCTGGACCGCCGCCAAGGGCGACGCGTCGCTGCCGCCGGCCTTCGCGCTCTGGGTCGATCTGGCCAAGGCCGCCCGCCCCGCGGTCGTCAACGTGAGCACGACCCAGGGCCGGGCCAGCGATCCCATGCAGGAGTTCCTCCGGCGCTTCTTCGAGGGCGTGCCGCCCCCGACCCCCCGCTCGAGCCTCGGCTCCGGGTTCATCATCTCGCCCGACGGCTACGTCGTCACCAACAACCACGTGGTGGCCGGCGGCGGAGAGATCGTCGTGAAGCTCGACCGCGGGACCGAGCATCCGGCCAAGATCGTCGGCGCCGATCCCGCGACCGACGTCGCCCTCCTCAAGATCGACGCCAAGGACCTGCCCGTCCTGCCGCTCGGGGACTCCGACCACCTCCAGGTCGCCGAGCCCGTGATGGCGATCGGGAACCCGTTCGGGCTCGACCAGACGGTGACGACGGGGATCGTGAGCGCCAAGGAGCGGTTCATCGGCGCCGGTCCCTACGACGACTTCATCCAGACGGACGCCTCGGTGAACCCCGGGAACTCGGGCGGCCCCCTGATCGACAGCCGCGGCGCCGTGGTCGGCATCAACACCGCGATCTTCTCCCAGACCGGCGGCTCGGTCGGCATCGGGTTCGCCATCCCGATCAACCTGGCCAAGACGGTCCTCCCCCAGCTCCGCGAGCGCGGCACCGTCGTCCGCGGCTGGCTCGGGGTGGCCGTCCGCCCGGTCAGCGTCGCCATGGCCGAGTCGCTCGGCCTCCAGGAGGCCCGGGGCGCCGCCGTCGAGAGCGTGAGCCCGGGCTCGCCGGCCGAGCGGGCCGGCATCCAGAAGGGCGACATCATCCTGGCCCTCGGCGACCAGCCGGTGACCGGGCCCCCCGACCTCTCGCGCCGCGTCGCCGGCATCCCGCCCGGCACCAAGGTCGAGGTCACGCTGCTCCGCGACCGCGCGCGCAAGGCCGTCCC
>DASYQW010000269.1 GCA_036005065.1 Candidatus Methylomirabilota bacterium
CTCGGCTGCGAGGACGCCCCAGTCCCGACTGGTCCGGCCGGCGAGCCGCTCGGTCGCGCTCACCTCCAGGAGGCGGATCGGTCGGTGGAGCCGCTCGCCGAGCACCCCCTCGGCGAACCGGCGCGCCTCGTCGCGCTCGGCTTCGGCGAGCCGATCCGCCTTGTTCAGGACGAAGACCAGCTGATCGGTCTCGCGCGCGATCTCCTCCACCAGGGCCAGCTCCTCCCCGGCGATCGGCGGATCGGCGCCCAGGACGACCAGAGCCGCGTCGACGTGCGGTACGAACTCCCGCGTGACCCGCGTGTTGCCGGTGAACACGGATCCGATTCCGGGCGTGTCGACCAGGCACATACCCGCCCCTGTTCGATGAGGTCGTCTCGGGCCGCCCCCCGCGATCGCTCACCCAGGTTCATGTCGCACATGAGGCAGGGCCCGGTATCCCGGAGCCGGCGCTCCAGGCGCCGGGCCTGCCAGCGCCCGGACAGGTCGAAGGCGCCGAGCGCGCGCCGCATGAGGTCTTCGTAGAGCAGGGCTGGCCCGTGGAAGTATACCTGCCGGAACGCCGCCTCGACGGACAGGGCGCCCCAGGCATGCCGGCTGCAAAACCCCCACGCCCGGCGGAGTCGCTGGCGGACGTCGGGATCCATGATGCTCCCCTGGATGTACCACCAGAGATAGTGGATCTCGCCGTCCGAGAGCCAGCCGGTCGCGGTCGCCACCGCCGGGTTCACCGCCCGGCCAGGATCCCCGGCTCTCCGGGCGAGCCGGAGAATCTCGGCACCCCTCGGCGCCACATGAGGGAGGACTCCAGGTACGAGGGCGGCGAGTCGTCCTGAGCTTTTCGGCGTCCGACGCGCATGGCCGCGTCTCACCCCCCGTGGCAAGGACAAACAAAAACTCCTACCGAAGGCGCCTTCAGTAGGAGTTATCAGCCCTCGTCAGGGGCGGTTAGGGGGCGAACTCCATCGCCCGGGTCCGTCTAGAGACACTTAACGCCATCGGCGGCCGGCTGTCAAGCGGCCGAGGCGCGGCTGCCGTACGCCAGGATCGAGAGCCGCCAGCGACGCCGGCTCGAGCGGGAACACGAAGCCGAGGCCGCAGCGGCGAGGAGGTTCGTCAGCGCGAGCTGGGGGGCGGCAGGAGGCAGAGTCCCTGGGCCTGGATCCCGAGCGCGGTGTTGAACTTCGCGCGGAAGTGCTCGGTGGCGATGGTGACCGCCAGCTCCACGATCTGGGGCACCGTGAAGTGCTGCCGCAGGGGCTCGAACACCGCGTCGGTGACCGCGGTGGGCGTCGCCGTCACCGCCTCGGCGAACGCGAGGGCGACCCGCTCGGCCTCGGTGAAGAGCGCGCCCTCGCGGAACTTCTCGACCGCCTGGAGCTTCTCGAAGGTCGCGCCGTGGCTCATCCCCCGGGATGAGTTGATGTCCATTCAGAACGGGCAGCCGATGAGCTGGGCCACCCGCAGGGAGACCAGATCCCGCAGCTCCGGCGGGAGCTGCCCCGACTTCTCGAGCGCGATGCCGAGCGCACGCGAGCCTCGGATCAGCGGCGGGCAGTGCGCCATGACGAGCGCGGGCGCGAGCGGAGCGCCCCAGAGCTGGGTCTGCTCCGCGAAGATCTCGCGGAGCTCCTCGGGCACGTCGGCGGGATCGAGCGGGGAAATCCGGCTCACGGGCACCTCCCGAGGCGGGGGCCGGCCGGGCCGGCTCGCCCCGTCCATTCCCTCGCGTCATCTGAGACCGAGCGGGCGGCCGCGGCCCGGGTCATTGCGGCCGGATCTCCCGGGTGAACCGAGCCAGGACTTCCTGGGCGCCCTGGACGAGCAGCGCCGTCTCGGAACAGAGCGTCAGAAACTGATACCCCCTCTTGTAGAGCTCGCGGGCCTGGTCCCAGCTCCGCGTGATGTTCCCGAGCGCGATGCCCTGGGACTTGGCCGCCACCTCCACGCGCTCCATGGCCGCCTGCACGGCCGGCGCGCCGGGGTTCCCGAGGTACCCCAGAGAAGTGGACAGATCGGCGGGACCGATGAAAAGGACGTCGATCCCCGGGATCTTGACGATGTCCTCGATCTCGGCCACGGCGGTCGCCGTCTCGATCTGAATCACCACCAGGATCTCCTCGTTCGCCCGCTTCCAGTACTCCGCGGCATGCCGGCCGTATCCCCCGGCCCGGTGGCTCCCGGCGATCCCCCGGATCCCCTCCGGAGGATACTTGGCGGCCCGTACCGCCGCTTCGGCCTCGGCGCGATTGCCGATCCAGGGCACCATGGCCCCGTAGGCCCCGAGGTCCAGCACTCGCTTGATGATGGCCGGGTCGTTCCACTGGACGCGCACGATCGGGATGGCATCGCTTCCCTCGATGGCCTGAAGCTGGCCGAGCAGCGTCTGATAGTCGCCATGGCCGTGCTCCATGTCGATGAGGAGCCAGTCGAACGCCGCCCGGCTCATGATCTCGGCGCTGATCGAGCTGCAGAGGCTGATCCAGGTTCCAGCTGTCGGCTGCCCGGCCCGGAGCGCGCGCTTCACGTGGTTAGTCTTCACCCAGTCCAATTCCGCTCTCCTTCGCTCTTGACACTTCGTGGACAGCTGTGGAATATATCGGCGACAACGCGCCAGGCGCGGGTGGCTTCATCACCCCAATGCAGGGCTGGCGGCGAGGGCAGCCCAGCAGAGGCGGGCATCCGATCCCCTCCCCTGACGGGTGCGATCAATCATGCTCAGCGCGGTACCTCACTATACGCCACCGACCTCGGAGCCGACAACCGCGAGGGCGCATGCGCCTTGAGGTCCTCGGCTGCCACGGAGGAGATGTCCCGAACCTCCGGCTCCCGACGTTCCTCGTCAACGGCCGGGTGCTCCTGGAAGCCGGGGCCGTCACCGCGGCGCTTCCTCTGGAGAAGCAGGCCGATCTCCAACACGTCCTGATCTCCCACGCCCACCTGGATCACATCGTCGGGCTCGCGTTCCTGGTGGACAACATCCAGTCGGCGGCGCGCTCCCGGTCGGTGACCACGGCGTCGCTGGCCCCGATCATCAAGGACCTCCGGACGTACTGCTTCAACAACCGCCTGTGGCCGGACTTCACCGCGCTGCCCAGCGCGGAGGCGCCGGTGCTCCGGCTCGAGACGCTGGTGGAAGGCGAGCCGACCGAGTTCGGCGACCTCTCGGTGATTCCGGTCCCCGTCAACCACGCGGTCCCCGCCACCGGCTTCGTCGTGTCCGACGGGACATCCGGCTTCGTCTTCTCCGGAGATACCGGACCCACCAAGCAGCTCTGGCGAGTGGCGCGTCACGTGCCCGCCGTCCGGGCGGTCGTGGTGGAGACCGCGTTCCCGAATCGCCTCGAGTCGCTGGCGCGCGCGTCGGGACACCTCACGCCCAAGCTCCTCGAGCACGAGATCGAAAAGATGCCCGACGGACCGATCTGGATCTACCACATCAAGCCCGCTTACTACGAGGAGACCGCCGACCAGCTCAGCCATCTGGACGGCCGCGTCGAAATCCTCCAGCAGGACCACACCTACACCTTCTGACCGCCCGACCCCACATCTGGCCGATGGCGACCCGCGTGTCGCTCCCGGAAGTCGACCGCGTCGAGATCCTCACTGTCCTCGACCTCTCGCTGGATCTCCTGATGACGGGCAGCGAGACCGTCCGGCGGGCGTCGCTGGCGGGCGTCGTCGGCCAGGGCCGGACCACGCTCCGGGCCGAGCACGGCTTCTCCTGCCTGGTGACGGTGACGGCCGGCCCCCGGAAGGCGTCCTTCCTGATGGACGCCGGCCTCACCCGCGACAGCCTCCTCCACAACATGGACCTTCTCGAGATCCGCCCCGGGGACCTCCACGCCATCGTCCTGAGCCACGGCCACACCGACCACGTGGCGGGGCTGACCGGGCTCCTGTCCCGGACCGGGCGCCGGCGCCTCCCGCTCCTCCTCCATCCCGACGCGTGTCTGCGGCGGAAGATCGCGCTGCCCGACGGGAGCGAGGTACTGCTGCCACCTCCGGACCGGCGCGGCATCGAGCAGGAGGGGGTGCAGATCGTGGAGGAGCGCGGCGCCTCGCTCCTCCTGGGCGGCCTCGCGCTCGTCACCGGGCAGATCACCCGCACGACCGAGTTCGAAACAGGATTTCCGATCCACTACGCCGAGGTCGACGGCCGGTGGCAGCCGGACCCGCTGATTCATGACGACCAAGCGGTCGTCATGAATGTCCGGGACAAGGGACTCGTGGTCCTCTCGGGGTGTGGCCACGCGGGGATCATCAACGTCCTGCGCCACTCGATGGCGCTCACGGGAGTGGGGCGGCTCCACGCCGTCCTGGGGGGGTTCCACCTCACCGGGCGGCTCTTCGAGCCGCGCATCCCGCCGACGGTCGCGGCCCTGACGGCGATGGCCCCCAGGCTGGTCGTGCCCTCCCACTGCACCGGCTGGCGGGCGACCCACGAGATCGCGCGGGCCCTGCCCGACGCGTACGTCCCCAACAGCGTCGGGACGACCTTCATCGTCTCCGATTGAGCTGGGAGCGTATCGGAGTCACCCGGGGCCGACCACCGAGCGCGGGGTGGATCGAGGAGTGCTCCCAGCGGCGGCTTCGCCGCCGCAACCCCTCCTGGGGGAGGTTTGGGAGGGGGCCGTTGAGGCCCCCTCCCATAGTCTACCGCGCGCGGCGCTCCAGCTCGGCCTCGATGGCGGGCAGCGCCTCCATGATGACGTCACCGACGACCCGCAGGCTCTCCGGCGCGACCTTGTCGAGTGTGTCCTCCGGCGTGTGCCAGTAGGCGTTCTCCCCCGGCGCCCCCCCGTAATCGAAGTCGATGAGCAGCGTCGCCGCGACGCCGGCGTCGAGAAAGGGGGCATGGTCGTCCTCGACGGTCTGCCGCTCGTCGAGGAAGTGCCGCCCGGAGCCGAGGCGGCGGGCGGCGGCCCAGATCAGGTCGGTCAGCCAGGGCGTGGAGGACGATTCCCGACGGACACCGAGATCCTTGTCCCCGATCATGTCGCCGACGATCAGGACACGGAGGCGCGCCAGCTCGCCGGAGGCGCGGAGAGCGGCCACCAGGGCACGGCTTCCATAGAGGCTGTCCCGGGCGCTCCACTGCTCCACCGCCTCCTCGCCGTCGAAGAAGACGAGCCAGTACGTGTAGCCGGGAGGCGTTGCCCGGTGGCGAGCCGCCAGAGCCCGGCCGAGCTCGATGAGCAGCCCGGTCGAGGAGCCGCCGTCGTTGGCGCCGACGAACCGGAAGGCGGTGAAGAGCTTCGTGTCGTAGTGCCCTCCCACCGCGATGATCTCGGGGCGGCGGCCGGGCCACTCGGCGATCAGGTTCACCATCCGCACGGGCCGGCGGGGAGTCTCGGCCGTGAAGGCGTGCTCGCGAACCCGCCATCCTGCCCGGCGCAGCTCACCGGCGATGTAGGCTCGGGCCTGGGCGATGGCCGGCGATCCCGGCGGGCGGGGGCCAAACCCTACCAGGCGCTCGACATCGCGGTAGGCGCGGGGGCCGTCGAAGCCGGAGGCCGCCAGCAGGGAGGCGACCGAGCCGGCGACCCCGAGCAAGGCCAGAGCGGCGACGACCCGCGCTCGGACCCGTACCCTCACGGCGGTCTCGTCCCGACCGCGGCGTAATAGTTCAAGCACGCATGAGGAATCAGGACGGGGCCCGGAACTTCTCCGCGCAGGCCGAGCTGCAGAAGTAGTAGGTGGCGACGCCCGTATTCCGGGCGATGGCCGAGCGGCGCGGCACGTACGTCTCGCAGACCGGGTCCTTCACCAGGTCGTTGCGGAACGCGCGGGGGGCGCCGGCGCGCGGCGACCCGCGAAGCCCGGCCAGGAAGCCGGCGATGACGGCGCGGAGAATCAGGTAGATCAGAAGCGCGAGGACCGCGAGGGCGAGAAGCCGGACCACAACGTTGGCGCCGCGTGAGCCGTCGCGGTCCGACTAGCCGCTTTCCGGTCGGATGTGGAGCGACTTCAGGAAGTCCCGGTCGAGCCTGGTCAGCTCGAACCGGAGCTCGGTCGGGTCCGGCGCGGCCCCGATCTCGCGCACCATGTAGGTCGCGTCCTCCTCGGCGGCGGTCGCCTCGGGGGCTTCGGCCGACTCGTTCGGCTCGCCGTCGCCGTCCTCGTCGCTCTCGCGGGTGTCGGCCGACTCGGCGTTCGCCACGAAGAAGAGCCGGGCCTCGTATCCGTTTCGCACGAGCTCGGCCAGCGCGTCGCGAACGGCGGCCGACGTCGACAGCGATGTCTCGACGGCTTGCATCAGCTTGGCCATGAGGTCTCGAATCGCCTCGTCTTTGTCCATGACACGCCCCTCAAACTCAGGATAGCTCCCACCCCTTCGAGTGTCAAACTGGAGACGCTCATCGGGGCGTGAATCTGAGCGACGACCGCGCGGGCGCTAGTCATAATGGAATGACCGGCTCCGATCGCAATGCGTAGGTTACGCTGCGAGCGGAGACCCGTAGCGCAGAGCTACATACGAAAGGAGCCGGTCTATGACTAAGAGTACACGATTCGTGGGCCTGGATGTTCACGCGGC
>DASYQW010000270.1 GCA_036005065.1 Candidatus Methylomirabilota bacterium
GCGCGGTCCACGGCAGGCCGAGGTGGCGGACGGCGACCTCCCCGAAGAGGTCGCGGAAGTCGGTGGTCAGCGCGAGGTCGCGTCCCTCGTGGAGCTGCTCGGGCCGGAGCCCGGGCCAGCGCCCGTAGACGCGTCCCCCGCGGACGGGTCCCCCGAGGACGAACATCACCGTCGCGTGGCCGTGGTCGGTCCCCCCGTTCCCGTTCTCCCGCGCCGTCCGCCCGAACTCGGTCATGGTGAGGACGACGACGTCGCCTCGCCGCTCCCCGAGGTCCTGCCAGAAGGCGGCGAGCGCCAGCCCGAACTCGCCGAGCAGGTTGGCGAGGGGACCGCGCACGCCTCCCTCGGCGACGTGGTGATCCCAGCCGCCGACCTCCACGAAGGCGACCTCGAGCCCCAGGTCCGCCTTGATGAGCTGGGCGGTCTGGCGGAGCGTGTCGGCGAACCGGCCCCTGGGATAGACCGCGCCGTGCTCGGGCGGCCGCGAGGTCGGCCGGGCGGCCCGAAGCCGCTTGACGGCCTCGAAGGCCGACTGACCCGTGCCGCCGAGGAAATCCCGCACCGCGTCGCGGTAGAGCGACTCGAAGCCGCGCTGGACGTCCCCGGGCGAGCCGCGGAGCTCGAAGCCGTCGATCGAGGGGAGCGCCAGGGCGGTCGCCGGACCCTGGAGGGCCCGCGGCAGGAGCGGGCTGAGGGCCACCCCGCGGAAGACGGACGCCTCCTCGCGCGGGCTGGCGTGCTGGAGGCAGCGGTTGAGCCATCCGTCCGGCGTCGACTTGACGCCCGGGGTGCCGGCCTCCATGAAGTCCTGGGCGTCGAAGTGGGAGCGGGTGGCGTCCGGAGAGCCCACCGCGTGGACACAGGCGAGCTCCCGGCGCGCCCACAGCGGGACGAGGGGCGCCAGGCTCGGATGGAGCCCGAAGGCGCCGTCGAGGTCGAGCGCCCGCTCCTCGGCTCCACGCGCCGGCGGCGGGATCCCGATTCTGGGGCGCAGCCGGGCGTAGGCGGGGTCGCCGTGCGGGACCACGATGTTCAGGGCGTCGGCCGCGCCCCGCTGGAAGATCGCGACCAGGACGCGCGGCCGGGTGCCGCCCGGCGCGGCCCGGGCCGTGCGGATGAGGAACCGGGGGGCCAGTCCCATCGAGACCAGGGCGATCCCGCCCTGTTTCACGAACGCGCGCCGGGTCAGCATGGCGGGCTCTATCGGCGCTGGAATTCGGGAGAGCCCAGCACCAGCGCCACGATCTTCGCGATGTCGGGCGCGGCCACCGGGTCATCGAGGGTCGCCCGGAGGACGGCGGGCTGGGCCAGCGCCTCCTGGATCACGGCCCGGCTCTCGGTCGAGAGGTCCCCACCCAGCAGGAGCCCGATCAGGGAGTCGGCCACGAGCGGCGGATCGGCCGTCGTCACGATTCGCGCGAGGTCGGCGGACGTCCCCGGGAGGCGGTTCGCCGCCAGCGCCTGCGCGAAGTTCAGTCGGGCCAGGAGCCCGCCGGGGTTCGCCCACGCCTCGGCCCGATCGGCGTACCCGGTCGGCGGCTGCGCCCCGTAGAGGGGCTGGCCCATGGCGAGGAGCGTTCGCTCGACGGACGGGCCGGCGTCGGTGTCGGCGCCGAGCGCCCGCAGCGCGCTCACCGTGAACTCGAGCGGCGTCTTGACCTTCGCCCGGTAGGCCGTCGAGGCGAAGAACTCGGGTGAGCGGACGATGCGTCGCACCACTGCCCGGATGTCGCCGTCGGTCTCCCGGAACACCGCCGCCGCCTGCTCGACGAGCGCCGGCGGCGGGTCGTCCGCCACGAGCCGCCGGGCGAGCTTCGTCGCGATGAACCGCGCCGTCGAGGGGTGGCGGGCGACCAGGTCGAGCACCCGCTCCCCTTCCTCGCGCCCCCCACCCGGCGGGAACGCCTGTCCGAGGATCACCTTCGCCTCGCGATCGTGGGCGCGCGGGTCGAAGACGAAGCCGCCGCCCGACCGCGGATGGCCGGGACGCGGGTGGTCGATCGTCCAGCCGGTGAAGGCCCGCGCCACGGCCACGACGTCCGCCTGCGTGTAACCGCCCTCGACGCCCAGGGTGTGGAGCTCGAGGAGCTCTCGCGCGTAGTTCTCGTTCAGCCCCGCGCGGCGGTCGCCGAGCCGGGCCTCGGACGCCGTCGAGAGCCAGGCGTCCAGGTAGAAGAGCATGGCCGGGTGGTGCGCCACCGCCCCCAGGAGGTCCCGGAACCGGCCGAGCGCGTGAGGCCGGATCGCCTGGCGCTCGTAGTCGGGGAGGTAGTAGCGCACGGGCCCCTTCCCCGCGAACACGTTGAAGTGGTTGAACCAGAAGTCGACCATGACCTCGACGAGCTGTCGCTCACTGTAGGCGGCCCGGAGGAGGCGTGCCTGCTGAAGCTGGCCGATCATCGCCCGCGGGCTCTGCTCGGGCCGCATCTCGATTCCCTGGCGCGTGGCCTGCCGCGGCAGGGGGTACGCCTCCATGAGGGCGCCCGGTGTCATGCCGGGAACCGCCAGCCGGGCGAGCCGGTCTTCCAGGGCCCGGTCGTCGAGACGCTCGGGAGCGAGCTGGGCGTCGATCCACGCGCCGATCCCCCGCCGGCGAACCGCCTCCACGTCACCGGGCCGGGGACCGTAGCCGAGGCGGTTCAGGACGTGGAGGGCCTGCTGCGTCTCGTCGAGGGTCGTGGGCGGAAGGGGGGCGAGCGCGCCGGGCGCGGGAGGATGCGAGACCCCCGGCGGCGCGGGTCCAGAGACGGCGTGGTCGGGACGCGCCCGAGGCCCCACCGCCGGGGCCGCGCACCCCGCGGCGACGACGGCCAGGACCAGCACGAGCCGGACGATTCCCGATTCGGCCAGCCGACCCATCGGCGCCTCCTCGCGCACAGCGCGCTCTGTCGCGTTAGACGCGCCGCCCGGCCGGATGTTCGGTTCCGTCCGGCGGCTTTTGCCGCCGCAACGATCCTTGGGGAGGATTCGGAGGGGCGTTCCGGCACCCCTCCGAGGATTCAGGCCTCGGCGACCGAGACCTGCAGCCCGATCTCGGCAAGGATCCGGGCGACGCGCTCGCACTCGGGCCGGGGGCCGACCCGGACCGCCGCCTTGCCCTCGGTGTGCACGCGCCAGGCGATCGCCATGCCGTCGTCGTGCGAGCAGCCGATCGCCTTCACGAGCTGGTTGGCCACTTGCTCGAAGGTGTGGCAGTCGCAGTTCCAGAGAAAGGTGATCCACGGGGGCGGCAGAGCCGTCGTCTGATCGACCTCCTCGTCGACGACCGGCCGCGTCCGGGTCTGGCTCAGCCGGCTCATCACGGAAACACGGCGACCTTGATCGCCTCCGGCTGCCGGTGGGTCAGGAGCGCCTCCTCGACCGCCTCGAGGGCGAACCGGTGCGTGAGGAGGGGGGTCACCTCGACGGCGCCCCGGGCCAGGAGCGCGAGCGCCTCGCCGAACTCCTGCTGATAGATCATGGACCCCCGTACGTCGAGCTCCCGGCGGACGACCCAGAAGAAGGCCACGCTGGCGGGATCGTGCGGGAGCCCGGTCAGGACCACGCGGCCTCCGGGTCGCACGAAGCCGACCCGCCCCAGCGCCAGCTCGATGGCCGCCGCCGTCCCCGCCGTCTCGACGACGAGATCGACGCCGTCGCGCCCGGACAGGGCCCGGGCCGCCTCGGCCGGGTCGCCCGCATCGAGGGCCAGCGTCGCCTCGGCACCCAGGGCCCGGGCGAGCCCGAGGCGGCGGTCGGTGCGGCTCACCACCAGGACGCGGCAGCCCCGCCCGCGCAGCAGCTGAAGGGCCAGCAGCCCGAGCGTGCCGGCACCGACCACCGCGGCCGTCTCCCCCGCGTGCGGCGCGCCCCGGCCGACGGCGCGCACGACGACGGCGAGCGGCTCCGTCAAGAGCAGCCGCTCGGCTGGAAGCCCGGCCGGCGCCGGCCAGCACGCGCGCTCGGGGAGGAGGCAGAGCTCCGCGAATCCACCGGCCCGATCGATGCCGACGGCGGTCCGCGCGAGGCACAGGTTCCCGCGGCCCTCTCGACAGAGGTCGCAGTCCCGACAGCCCCAGTTCGGCTCGACAGCCACGGTGTCGCCGGTCTTCACGCGACCGACTCCGGAGCCCACGACCGCCACCTGACCGACGAACTCGTGGCCCGGCGTGAGCGGGTATTGCACCGGCCGCTCGCCGGTGAAGATCCGCCAGTCGGTCCCGCAGATCCCGGCCGCCGCCACCCGCACCAGCACCTCGCCGGGGCCGGGGGCCGGCGGCTCGACGCGCTCGACGTGAAGCGCGCGGGGGCCCCGGAGGACCGCCGCCCGCATCACGCGATCACCCGCGCCACCCGCCGGCCCATCACGCGGCGGTCTCCGCGCCCGGGGCCAGGCCCGAGCCGCGGTAGGACGCAGGGAGGAGGCGGCCCGAGGCGTATGCCGCATACGTTGAGGGCCGCCGACGACCGAGGACGACCCGCGGCGACGGGCATCGCCCCGGGCGCCTCACGCGGCGGTCTGGCCCCCGTCCACAAAGATCACCTCGCCGGTCATGAAGTCGGAGGCGGCGGAGGCGAGGTACACGACGAGCGGCCCCAGCTCCTCGGGCTTGCCGACCCGGCGAGCCGGCACGTCCCGCAGGAGGCGCTCGCGGATCTTCTCGTCGGCGAAGGCCGGGGCGTTCATGGGCGTCACGAACCAGCCGGGGGCGATGGCGTTCACCTGGATGTTGAACCGGGCCCACTCGACGGCCAGCGCCCGGGTCAGCATGATGACGCCGCCCTTGGAGGCGCTGTACGCGGTATAGCCGGACAGGCCCTGGACGCCGAGCACCGAGGCGATGTTGATGACCTTGCCCGACTTCCGGGCGATCATCGACGGCCCCACCGCCCGGCAGAGCGTGAAGATGCCGGTCAGGTTGGTGTCGACCACGGCGCGCCACTCCTCGGGCGGGGTCTCGACGAGCGGCTTCACGATGGCGATGCCCGAGTTGTTGACGAGGACGTCGATGCGCCCGAACGCCTCGAGGACGTCGGTCACCGCGCGCTCGACCGCGGCGGGAGCCGTGATGTCCACGGGGACCACCCGGGCCGCCCGGCCGAGGGTCGCCACGACGGCCGCCGACTCCTCCAGGTCTCCCTTCGAGCGGGCGAGCAGCGCCAGGTCGGCGCCGGCCTCGGCGAGAGCCACCGCCATGGCCCGGCCGAGCCCGCGGCTCGCCCCGGTGACGACGGCCACCCGGCCGTCGAGCCTGAGCTGCTCGAACACCGACATCAGTTCAGCTTGGGGCGGGAGCGCCTGCTGCCGCTCCCCCCCAAACCCCCCCACCAGCAACCCGCTGCGTCCCGTTGTCCCCGCACGGCTACGTCCTGCATCGATTCCTTCAGGGGCTTTCGGTCCTCAGCTCGGATAGAGGGATTCGATGACGTCGGCGTAGTTGGCCGAGACGACCTTTCGCTTCACCTTGAGTGTCGGCGTCAGCTCGCCGCCCTCCTGCGTGAAGTCGCCCGGCAGCACGGCGAAGCGCTTGAGCCGGGAGTAGGTGGCGAGCTTCTCGTTGACCGCATCCACGATCCGGCCCACCCGCTCGGTGACGGTCGGATGGCGCACCAGCTCGGCCACCGGCTTGTCCCCGAGCCCGGCGGCGCGAGCGAACTTGCCGAGCTCATCCGGGTTCAGCGTGAGCAGCGCGACCGGGTACGGCCGGCGGTCGCCGTGGACCATGGCCTGACTCACGAAGGGGTCGCCCTTGAGCAGGTTCTCGATGTGCTGCGGCGCGATGTAGCTGCCACCCGCCGTCTTGATCAGGTCCTTCTTCCGGTCCGTGATCGTGAGGAAGCCCTCGGCGTCGAGCTGGCCGATGTCGCCCGTGTGGAACCAGCCGTCGGGCTTGAACACCTCGGCGGTCTCCTCGGGCTTCCGGTAGTACCCGATGGCGATGTTCGCCCCGCGGGCGACGATCTCGCCGTCCTCGGCGATCTTGAGCTCGACCCCCGGAAACGCCTGACCCACCGTCCCGAACTTGAAGCGCTGCCGGCGATTCGCGGAGAGGATCGGGCAGGTCTCCGTCAGCCCGTAGCCTTCGAGGATGAGGATCCCCACCGCGTGGAAGAACTCGGCGATCTCGCGGGAGAGCGGCGCCCCGCCCGAGACGCAGAACTCGAGGCGCCCGCCGAGCGCCTGGTGGAGCTTCGAGAAGACGAGCTTGTGGGCGAGGGCCTGCTGGAGCCGCAGCCCGACGGGCAAGGGGCGGCCCTCCCGCGCGTGCTGGCTCACCTGGCGCCCGACGCCGAGGGCCCAGTGGAAGATCTTCCTCTTGGCCGGCGATCCCGCGTCCACGCCGGCGCGCACCTTGGCATACACCTTCTCGAAGACGCGGGGCACGCTACAGATGAAGTGGGGCCGCACGTCCTTGAGGTTCTCGGAGAGCTTCTCCAGGCTCTCGGCGAACGCCGTGACGAAGCCCCGGTGGATCCCGATGAACGCCTCGTGGCGCGCGAAGGAGTGGGCGAGCGGGAGAAAGAGGAGGTGCACGGCCCCCTCCGGCAGCTCCACGATCGCGGACGCCGCGCGGAGAGCCGCCAGGTGGTTGCCGTGGGTCTGGACGACCCCCTTGGGGTGCCCGGTCGTGCCCGACGTGTAGACGATGGTGGCCACGTCCTGGGACTTTCTGGCGGCGATCCGCTCGGCAAGCTCCCCCTCGTGCTGCGCGCGCCCCTGGCGGCCGAGCGCCCGCAGGCTGCCCCAGTCCAGGACCCGCGGCGCCCGGGCCGGCGTGGTGGCCGGCGGCGTCCCGTCGATCAGGACGATCGAGTCGAGCCCCGGCATCTCTTTGGCCACCTGGAGGGCCTTGGCGAGCTGGCCGGCGTCCTCGACGAAGAGCGTCTTGGCGGCCGAGTCGTTGACGATGTAGACGATCCCCTCGGGCGGGTAACTCGGGTAAATCGGGATCGTGACGCACCCTGCCGAGAAGATGGCGAAGTCGGCCCGCACCCACTCGGCCCGGCTCTGAGCGAGGAGCGCGACGGCGTCCCCCCGCTGGCGTCCGAGCGCGATCAGGCCGAGGGCCAGCTCGCGAACCTCGTCCCCGAGAGCGCGCCAGGACACCTCCGTCCAGCGGCCACCGATCCTCATCAGCTGGGCCGGGCGGTCTCCGCCGCGCGCCACCCGCTGCCAGAACATCTGCGCCAGGTTGTCTTCAGCCATCGTCGCTCCTTCCGCCATCCAACAAGCTGTCTTTTAAGAGATTATCTTAGCTCATTCACTGGATAACGCACTGCGTGAAAAGTGCTTGACCGGCTATGACGCAGCGTGTTATCTTCACCCTAGACATGGGAACGAGCCGGTCTCCCAGTCGATCCCCCAACACACGATCGCGGCGCGGCCCGCAGCCGGCCCGCGGCAGAAGGAGCACAGTCATGGCGCCCAAGTCCCAGACGACGGAGCAGACCCCGGTGGGGCCCGAGCTGTTCACGGAGATGCAGGCCAAGGCCATGGAGGCCTTCTCGGCCTTCGCGCAGACGAACCAGCGCGTCCTCCAGGAGCTCGTGGACCTGTCGGTGACGACCACCAAGGAGAGCATGCGAGCCTACGCCGAGCTCCAGTCGGCGGCGGTGGACGCGGTGCGGACGGCCCAGCCCAACGCCCCGGCCCAGTTCCCGACGGTCGAGGAGTGGCAGCGCGATCCGTTCAGCTGGTATCAGAAGGGGCTGCTCACGGCCGTCGAGGGCACCCAGAGGGCGTTCCGGCTCATCGAGGCGAACGCCCAGGTGGTCACGCGCAGCGCCGAGCGGCTTCAGGTCTCGGCCGAGCACACCGGCAAGGGGATCCAGGACGCTCTCACCTCCTACGTGAGCCGCATGAAGGAGCTCTACGGCCGGAACTGAGCGGCCGGCCACCGTCACCGAGAGGGCCGGGCCCACCCGGCCCTCTCCTCTTTCCACCCGTCATCGTTCCAGACGCGACTCGAGCTCACGGAGCTTCGCCTTGAGCGCCGCGACCTCGGCGCGCAGCTCCTCCAGCTCACCGCCGGGCCGGGGCTCGGCGGCCGGCGCGGATCCGCCTGCCGCCGGCCACCAGCCCGCCCGGCTTCCCCAGTCGCGCAGCACGCGCTCCGCCTCCCGCTGGCTGGCGACGATCCCGCTCAGGCTCGCCTGAAGCGACTGCTGGACGAACTCCTGCCAGGTCTCGCCATGCTTGATGAGCTGGTGGAGGAACGAGGGCGGCAGCGACGAGCGGCGCCCGCGCGCGTTCTCGAGGATGATCTGGGCCAGGGTGAGGGTGGTCAGATCCTCGCCCGACACCGCGTCGACGACCCGAATCTCGTGACCCTGCCGGATGAGCTCCTCCAGCTCCTCCAGCGTCACATAGCGACTGCGGCTCTGGTCATAGAGCTTGCGGTTGGCGTAGCGTTTGATGAGGACCGGCTCATCCATGGGGGCGCCCCACCCTTCGGGGGGCTTCAGTCTAACACTCCGCGTCATCGCCGCAAAGCGGCGGCGCCCGGCAGGGCTCGGCCCCATTGAACGAAGGCGAGGGCCGTGCTATCAGGGAGCATCTGCCGAGGCAAGGAAGGAGCGCTCTATGAAGCTCGAAGGCCGGAAAGCCGTGATCACCGGGGGGTCGCGGGGGATCGGGCGGGCCATCGCCCTGGAGCTCGCCCGGGAAGGCGCCGATGTGGCCGTCAACTACCTGGCGAGCGAGGCGCCGGCCCTGGAGGTCGTCCGCGAGGTCGAGAAGCTGGGCCGCCGCGCGCTCGCCGTCCGGGCCGACGTGAGCGATTTCCCCGACACCTTTCGGATGGCGCAGGAAGTCCTGGGGATGCTCGGGCACGTCGACATCCTCGTCAACAACGCCGGCATCAGCAGTGACAAGACGTTCGTGAAGATGGATCACGCCTCGTGGCGGAAAGTCCTCGCCATCAACCTGGACGGCGTCTTCAACTGCACCAAGGTCTTCGTCGATTCCATGATCAAGCGCAACTACGGGCGGATCGTGAACATCACGTCGGTCATCGGGCAGATCGGGAACTTCGGGCAGGCCAATTACGCGGCCTCCAAGGCCGGCGTCACCGCCATGACCAAGTCGCTGGCCAAGGAGCTGGCGGGCAAGGGCATCACCGTCAACGCGGTAGCGCCCGGCTTCATCGCGACCGAGATGGTCGACGCCATCCCCGACAAGGTCAAGCAGCGCCTGCTCGACCAGATCCCGCTGCGGCGCTTCGGGACCGCCGACGAGGTGGCGCGGGCGGTGATCTATCTCGTCTCCTCCGACGGGGACTACATCACGGGAGAAGAGCTCTCCATGAACGGCGGGATCCTGATGCGCTAGATCATTTCGGGGGGGTCTCGGAAGACCCCCCCGATGCCCCCCCGTCGTGGCGGCGGCGAAGCCGCCGCTCGGAGTGGACCACCAACCGTAAGCGCTTAGGTAATCGGCGGAGCGCGGTCACTCCCGCCGGGCCGCGAGGGGGCCGGGATCGCTCGGCCCGGGTCTCAGCTGCGGGCAGCCGGGCGGGCCTCCCAGAGCTTGAGGAGCTCGGCGGCGAAGGTCAGCCCGCTGGTCGCCCAGAACGACATGGCCTGCATCGCCAGCGTGGCCGGCGCGTAGGCCATCGCCCAGGCGCCGGG
>DASYQW010000271.1 GCA_036005065.1 Candidatus Methylomirabilota bacterium
AAGCCGGTTCACGACTACCTTGAGCCGCGGCTCCGGGAGGGCTGCCACCTCGGAGATCCAGGCCCTGACATGGGGAAGGGCGAGGTCCAGGCTCTTGCGAAGGAGCAGCCGCGCCAGCGGCTCGGGCTGCCCAGCCAGGTCGAACAGGATGTAGATGTTGTTGACGAGCACGTGCAGGACCGCCAGGCCATCCTCGTCGGTGAGGCTCACACCCCGGGCCAGGCGCCCCGGAGGAGCGTAGGCGTCCGTCTCGACCAGCCGGTGGCCCAGCACGACCGGGACGCGGACAGTGGACGCCTCCGACGAGAGAGCGAGCCAGAGAGGCCGAAGCGGGAGGGCGTGGAGGTGGACGTGGAGCCGGCGGTCGAGGCGGCGGCGGCTGTACCCGCGCGACGGGCAGTGAAGCACGATCGGGAGGCCCAGGGCCGTTGCGTAGTCGCGCGCGACCGCCTCGAGTGTCGCGGGGAAGGTCCGGCGCGGGAACATCAGGGACTCCGCAGATTCCTCATGTCCGCCGATTCAGCCTAGCTGGATGTCAAGGATTATAGGCCAGGCGCCGGCGGTAGCGCCAGCCCCGCATCCGGGCACCGGCGCCCGCGCGCCTCGCCAGAAGTCGAGGCGTGCGTTACACTGGGAGAAGGAGGGCAGAAAGGGGAGAACGTGGCGACCTACCAAGCGAAGACGTTCCAGCCCAAGAAGTACAAGGAGCAGGTGTTCGACCAGCTCCGGGGGCTCGAGGGGATCTCGGATGCCCAGATCACCGAGCACCTCGCGCTCTACGCCGGCTACGTCAAGCAGGTGAACCAGCTGAACGAGGAACTGGCCGCCCTGATCGGCCGCGGCGAGGCCTCGGGCAAGAGCCCGGAGTTCGCCGAGCTCACGCGCCGCCTCGGCTTCGAGTACAACGGAATGCTCCTCCACGAGTACTACTTCTCCAACCTCCGGCGGGCCGCCGAGCCGCAGCCCCCCGCCGGCTCGGGCCTGACCCAGGCCCTCGGTCAATCCTTCGGGTCGAGCGAGCAGTGGATGGCCGACTTCCAGGCGATCGGGGAGATGCGAGGGGTGGGCTGGGTGATCCTGTTCGAGGATCCGGCCACTGAACGGCTGACCAACCACTGGATCACGCTCCATCAGGACGGCGTCCCGGCCGGCTTCAAGCCGCTGCTCGTCATGGACGTGTGGGAGCACGCGTACATGCGGGATTACAAGGCGACGGAGCGGGGGAAGTACATCACGGCGTTCTTCCGGAACATCGACTGGCAGATGGTGGAGCGCCGGCTCAACGAGTCGGCCGCCATCCGGCCGGCAGCCGCCTGACCTCGGCCGGGCGTGAGGGCGGAGCCCTGCCGGCCGCCCCACAGCCCCTGGCGTCCAAACGCACGGGCGGCCGCGCTGGGAAGCGCGGCCGCCCGCACGACGCCTCGACGCCAGCGTCACGCCGCCCGGTCGCGATCCTCCGTTTCCCAGTACTTCCGCCGTCCGTAGTGCTCGTGGAGCCGGCTCTCCAGCTCCCGCTCGAGCGGATGCGCTGGGTCGTACTCCGGGGCGCTCTTGACGACTTCCCGGCTCAGATCGATGTGGACCTTGGAATCGTTCCAGCTGACGGCCGCGATCCACTCCGGCGATACCAGGACCTGCTTCCCCGGCCACCAGTTCCGGGTGTCGATGACCATGTACCGGATCGCCCACGTCCTGTCGTCGATGAGGAAGTCGTCGACGTGGCCGATGTCGCCGTCCGCGGCCTGGATGTAATATCCCCTGACCTCCTGCACGCTGCGGAGGTGTCGGTCGCTGTCGCGGTGCTCCACGTTCGCCATGCCCTCCCGCTCCAGGGTGGTCAGGGCCTCGGGCTCGACCGGGACCGGCTCCGGGGCGATCGGCGCGAACGGGTACGGGCCCGCGCCCCACCGGTACGGACCGGCCCAGTAGTAAGGGTAGCCGTAGTGGCCCGCCAGCTCGGCCTCGTAATGCCGGGTGACGGGCCTGGCGGTGTCGACGCCCGGGCTCCGCTCGACCTGCGCCCGGGTGAGGCCGACCGGCAGCCGCTGGGTCGTCCACCGGGGCTCCCGGAGCGCCATCGGCGAGATCAAGACCTTTCGGCCCGGAAGCCAGTCGCCGGTATCTGCCACGAGGTACCGGATCGTCCAGCTTTCGTCGTCGAAGTAGAAGTCGTGGACCGCCCCGATATCGCCGTCAGTCGCCCCGATCGTGTAGCCGACGAGCTCACGCGCGCTGTGCAGCATGATGCACCCCCTTGGCAGGATAGGTCGATGCAATCGGGCTGCCGGCAGCGCGACGGGAGGCGGACACCGGGCGAGATCAGGCTGCCCCGAGGTCGATCAGCGCGAGCCCCGTCGCCGCGTCGAGACGGCGCCGGAGATGTCGCGGGGATTCCGTGAGGATCACCTCCAGCGTCGGCCACACGTGGGCTTCGAGGAGGTGCCCGCCGTGGGCCGTGCCATCCGATTTGCCGACCACCACGTGGGCATGGACGGCGGGCCGGCCGTCCTTGGTGGCCACGTCCCCGATCAGCGACAGCACCTCCACCTGCTCCCGGACCGGGATCCGCGCATAGTCCTTCCGCTGGCGGTCGAAGTAGCCGAGCACGGCGCTGCTGAAGGCGCCGATCGCCGTGAAGTGGCTGGCCGCGAGCCGCTCCCGCTCGGCGAAGCTCGTGAGTCCGGCCATGACCTCGTCGCCCCGGTCGAAGACGAGGACGAACGTCTTTTCCTCCTTGTCGTGAAGCAGTCGCGTCTTCATGGCGGACGCGCGGGGGCCGCCTCAGTAGCGAAAGATGGCGGCCAGCTCGGCCCCGCCCGGTACCTGGGAGGGCTCGACGGCGTAGACCGTCCCGCGGTTGCGGACGGTCTCGGCCGCCGCCACGTTCAGGAGATCCTCGTCGCCCGGCGCCGGGCTGGTCCGGCTCTCGGCCACGCGGCCGTCCGGCCCGATGGTCCCCCACCGCTCGGCGCCGACGGCCACGAACAGGGAATCGACCCGCCCCTGGTGGGCCGCCGGCACGACCTCTTCCAAACGGTCGGAGGCGCGGCCGGTCCCGGCCAGCTCCTGGTACCGGGCCGCCGCCTGCGCCTGGGCCTTCTGGAAGTGCGGCTTCACGACGTCCCACGCTCGGGCGTGGAGCTCCTCGGCGCGGAGCAGCTCGGGATTCCCCGCGATTCCCGTCTCCAGGAGATGGGGATACGCGCTCGCCTCGCGGTAGAGCGGGAACAGGTACTCGACGCCGGCGAGCACGAGCGGCGCGCGCTCCTCCCGCAGAAAATCCCGGAGCCCGGCGTCGATCTGCTGGAAGTAGCGCAGGATGTTCGCCTTGGTGTCCTCCATGTCCATGCCCTGGCCGTGGAAGACCACCGCGCCCCGACCACCCCGGCCCGGGCCCGAGGCGGTGTGGAGCTGGAGCTGCTTCTCGAACTGATCGTAGCGCAGGGCTTCGGCGAGGCTCCGGGGGACGCCGGTCAGATCGACCTCGGTGACGCTCTGCCGGGTGCCCTGGAGCAGGCGGACGTCCTTCTGGCTCAGGGCCAGCACGTAGAAGCGGCCGTCCTCGGCGAAGAGCGGGAGGAGAGGCTTCACGTGAAAGCGCGGGCCGACGACCACCAGCTCGGGGAAGCGGAGCGCCAGCCGATAGTGCCGGGACCCGGCCGGCGTGAGGAAGAGAGCGAGGCCGTCGGCCTGATGGCGCCAGAACGCACCGTCCTCCAGAAGCGCTCGCCCCGACCCGACGATCTCCCGGGCGGCCGAGGCCCGCCGCCCACCTTCGACCAGCCGGTCCTCCGCCTCGCGGAGCAGGTTCTTCAGCCGGATGCGATTCTGCTGGAGCTCGGCCGGGCCGGCCCGGTGCGTCGGCAGGAACACCGACACACAAGGGTCGGCGCGCTCCTCGATGAGCGCACGCAAGTCATCCCTGGACAGCAGATCCATCTCGGCTAGACGGAAGGCAGCAAAGGCGATGCCGGAGGGCGCCCACTGTCAGGAGCCGGTCCCCTCGGCCCGGAGAGCATCGACGCCCCGGCGGAGCTGCGCCAGGTCGTCGAGGCCGTAACGACCGCGGATCGTCCCCCCGCCGTCGATGAGGACGACGAGGCAGTCGTGGCTCACGCCCCCGTCCTGTCGATGGACGGCGACACCATACCAGCGAGTCACGACGTCGATCTCCGAAGGCTTGCCGGTCAGGAGGAGCCACGCGACGGGATCCAGCCGGCGGTCCCGGGCGAACCGGCGGAGAACAGGCGCGCTGTCACGCGCGGGATCGACGGTGACCACCACGAAGAACACCGCGCGACCGGCGGCATCCCGCAGGTCGCGGGCCAGCCCCGAGAGAAACGGAAGGACTCCGGGACACGCCTGGCAGGCCGTGCAGGTGAATGTCAGGACCACGACACGGTGGCGGAGCTGCGTCAGCCACAGCCGGTCGTTCTGCTGGGTCGTGAGCGCGAAGTTCGGCGCCGGCCCGAGGCGCGGGAGCAGGGCCTCGGCGCCGGCCGCGAGGGCTGCCGCCGCCAGCCCGAGCGCCAGCGCCGCGGCGATCGCCGCCGCCCGGCTCACGAGGGGGACGACCCTCAGTTGCGCGCGGGCGTCCCGGTGGGCACGCGACGCCGTCGGCGCGCCACCCCCGTCTGAGCCGCGGCGCGGGCGACCCCGTCGGCCACGGCGTCCACGACGCGCTTGTCGAAGACGGACGGGATGACGTATTCCTCGCCGAGCTCGCTCGGCGTGATGATCGAGGCGATGCCCCGGGCGGCGGCGATCTTCATCTCGTCGTTCACGAGCCGCGCCCGCACATCCAGGAGGCCGCGGAAGAAGCCGGGGAAGCAGAGCACGTTGTTGATCTGGTTCGGATAATCCGACCGGCCCGTCGCCATCACGCGGACGGCGCCGTGCACTTCCTCCGGCATGATCTCGGGGACCGGGTTGGCCATGGCGAACACCACGGGATCCCGGGCCATCCGGCGGATGTCCTTGGGGCTCACCACGCCGGGACCCGAGAGCCCGATGAAGACATCGGCCCCTCGCAGGGCGTCGGCCAAGCTGCCCTGCAGGCGCTTGGGGTTGGTGTGCTCGGCGAACCAGGCCTTGACGGTGTTCATGTTCTCCCGCCGGCCCCGGTAGAGCGCGCCGGCGCGATCGCAGCCGATGACATAGCGGCAGCCCACCGCCATCAGGAGCTTGGCGGTGGCGATGCCGGAGGCGCCGGCACCGGAGAACACGACGCGGACGTCACTCATCTTCTTCTTGACGACCTTCAGGGCGTTGAGGAGCGAGGCCAGCACGACGACGGCCGTCCCGTGCTGGTCGTCGTGGAATACCGGGATGTCGAGCTCCTTCCGGAGCCGCTCTTCGATCTCGAAGCAGCGGGGCGCCGCGATGTCTTCGAGGTTGATCCCGCCGAAGACCGGCGAGACTGCCCGCACGATGGCCACGATCTCGTCGACGTCCTTGGTGGCGAGGCACAGCGGGAAGGCGTCCACCCCGGCGAACTCCTTGAACAGGAGCGCCTTGCCCTCCATGACCGGCATGGCGCCCTTGGGTCCGATGTCGCCGAGCCCGAGCACTGCGGTGCCGTCGGTGACGACGGCCACGGTGTTGTGCTTGATGGTGAGGGCATAGGCCTTCTGGGGGTCGTCGTGGATGGCCAGGCATACGCGGGCGACGCCGGGTGTGTAGGCCATCGACAGGTCGTCCCGCGTCTTGACCGGCACCTTGCCGCGTACCTCGATCTTGCCCCCGAGGTGCATCAGGAAGGTGCGATCGGAGACGTTGACGACGCGCACGCCGGCCACGCGACGGACGGCGTCGACCACGGCCTGGCCGTGCCGGTCGTCGCGCGCGTTGAAGGTGATGTCGCGGACGATGGTCCTGGCGTCCACCTGGACGAGGTCGACCGCCCCGATGTCGCCGCCGGCGCGGCCGATGGCGGAGGTGACCCTGCCGAGCATGCCGGGCCGGTTCCGGATCTCGAGACGCATCGTCATGCTGTAGCTCGCGCTAGGTGCCGTCATCATCGACCTGTCCTTTCCGATGAGAAGCCGGGCGAGTGGCGTTGCCCAGTGGCCGCTATTATAATCCCCGCGGAGGCCCGGGTGTCGAAGGGAGAGAAGCCGTGAGCTGCCGCTGGGCCGCCCTCGGTGTCTGGCTCGTGCTGGCCGCGCTACCGGCCGTCCCGGCCCGGGGCCAGGGCCTCGTTCCGGTCGGCGAGCCCGCGGTCCAGGCGGGGATCCGGGTCCGCGTCGGCTACCTCCCGTGGGCGGTTTCGCTCGATCCCCCGCGACCCGCCGTCGAAGGACCCCACGTCATCCATCTCCAGGTCGAGGTGGAGGCGGTCCGGGGCAACCCGTACGGGCTCGACCCCGACGACGACGTCCCCTATCTCAGGATCCCGTTCGTGCTGGTGCACGAGCCGACCGGGCGCCGGCAGGAGGGGGTGCTCGAGCCCATGGTGTCGCGCGACGGCTTCCATTACGGAGCGAACGTGGCGCTCATCGGCCCCGGCCCCCAAAGCCTCACCCTCGAGGTGAGCCCCCCCGAGGGACTCGCCCGCCACACCGACCCGCGGACGGAGAGGCGATCCTGGTGGGCCGCGTTCACGCTGACGTGGCGCTTTCGGTACACGCCCGGAGAGTGAGTTCATCGGAGGGGGTGTCGGAACACCCCCTCCGAGACCTCAAGGATCGTGGCGGCGGCAAGCCGCCGCTCGGAGAAAGCCTCCGGAGGGCATCGGCCGGGCGAGCCGATCGACCGCTTGACACCGCCGAGCGCCACGGGTACGCTTCGACGTGAAAATCCGCCAGCTTGGCGAGCACGCGCCGGCCTCGACCCGCCCCCGAACGGCCGCCCCGGCCCCTGGCGCCCGAGCCCGCACTGGATGAGGAGACACCGATGGTGGACGCGAAGACCGCCGACCAGGCTCTGCAGACCTACATCCGCCCGCAGACCTTCCCGGTCGCGATCCGGATGCTCAAGCCGGGCGAGGCGATCCCCGAGCGGGCCAAACGGCCGGCGCGTGACTTCGGCAAGCTCTCCATGAACTGCCAGGTCATCGACATGGCGCGCCGGTACGGATGGCTGATCGCGCTGACCCGCGACGACCACGTCTGCTCCCTCGGGATCACGGCGATCGGCTTCGACAAGCCGACCCACCTCTACACCTCGGGGACCCTCTGCGAGGGGATGTACACCGAGACCAAGGCGGCCGGGGCACGCTCGGAGGCGGCGGTCGACAAGTTCGCCCCCGGCGAGTACACCTGCCTCCTCGTCTGCCCGCTCGACCGCGCGACCTTCGAGCCCCACCTGGTGGTGGTCTACGCGAATCCGGCCCAGGTGATGCGGCTCACCCAGGCTGCGCTCTGGAAGCGGGGCGGGCGACTCACCTCCTCGTTCGAGGGCCGGGCGGTCTGCGCGGACATCATCGTCACCACCATGCAGACCGGCGAGCCTCAGGTCATCCTCCCCTGCTCGGGTGACCGGATCTTCGGCCAGACCCAGGACCACGAGATGGCCTTCACCATCCCGTGGGCCAAGATGGGCGAGATCATCGAGGGGCTGGAGGGGACGCACCGGGGCGGGATCCGCTATCCGATCACGCAGTTCATGGAGTACGAGGCGAAGATGCCGCCGAAGTACATGGACGCCCTCAAGCTGCTCGACGTGGAGAAGGGCAAGACGCAGTACACCCCGCGGGACCGGGTGGTGGCCGCCTACAAGCGCTCCTTCGCGGACCGCGTCCCGGTCTATCCCATCGTGGCCTCCTACGCGGGCACCCTCGACGGGCTCTCGATCGAGGAGTTCTGCACCACGCCGTCGAAGGCCATCAAGGCGATGCTCAACTACTACGAGCGTCACCAGCCCGACGTCGTCCTCGCCTACAACGATCTCGCCAAGGAGGCGGAGGCGACCGGCTGCGGCGTGAAGTACTCGGACTACGTCGTTCCCTCCATCGAGACGCACGTCCTCCAGGAGGACAAGGGAAAGCTGGCCACGCTCTCGATCCCGGATCCCGACAAGGACGGGCGGCTGCCCGCCTTCCTCGAGGTCTGCGAGGGACTGGTGGCGGCCAAGCTTCCCACGGCGGTGGGCGCGGTGGCGGTCGGCCCCTGGACCATCGCCATGCTCATGCGGAACCCGGAGGTCATGCTGCTGGACACCTTCGAGGACCCGGGCTTCATCCACGAGCTGATGCGCTTCACCACGGAGTACTGCAAGCGCTGGGGCGACGCCATCGCCAAGACCCGGATCGGGCTCTCCTACTCGGAGCCCACCGCCTCGATCAGCCTGATCTCTCCCGACAATTACCGCGAGTTCATCGCCCCCTATCACAAGGAGCTGGTCGAGTACTTCAAGGCCAAGAAGGTGGGTCTCACGACCCACATCTGCGGCACGACCTACCCGATCTACGAGGACCTGATCCGGTGCGGCTTCACGACCATCTCCTTCGACCTCGACCAGCAGGCCGACCCCAAGCTCCAGGTGGACCAGCTCGCCCGCTTCATGGAGGTGTCCAAGCAGCGGGCGGTGGCCATCGGGAACGTCGACGCCACGCTCTTCGAGCGGGCCACCAAGGCCGAGATCGAGGCCGAGGTGCGCCGCTGTGTCGCCGCCGCCGCCCGGTACTCGGGCTGGATCCTCTCGACCTCGTGCGAGATCCCGCCGCGCTCCAAGCCGGAGATCGTCCAGTGGTTCATGGATGCGGCCTGGGACTACGGCCGCTACGAGCGCCTCACGGGGTAGCTTCACGACGAGGGACGTGCGGAAAGACCACGTCGTGGGTCAGTTCAATCCGGGCTCGGTCCGAAGCGGTCCGCGCGGTCCCAGAACGGTCGAGCAAGATCGAGGTCATCTGGAAAGGAGGTGTCAGCTTGAAGTGGATCGTGGCCGATCCGGAGCACTTGGGCGGGAAGCCACGAATCGCTGGAACCCGCATCTCGATGGAGTTTCTACTGGAGACGCTGGCCGCCGGCTGGACGATCCCGGAGATCGTGAAGGAGTACCCCGGCCTGACTGAGGAGGCCATCAGGGGGGCCCTGGAGGAGCTGGCGCATTCGGAACGCATCGCTGCTCCATGAGAATTCTTCTCGACGAGAACATGCCGGAGTCGGTCCGGCATGCCCTCCGAGAGCTCGGTCACGAGGTTGATTCCGTCGCGACCCTTCACCTGACCGGCCTGGACAACGGCGGGCTCTACCAGGAGCTCGCCCCATCCTACGACCTGTTCTTCACGCGGGACCGAGCGTTCGTCAGGACCGTGCGCGCGATTGACACGCCGGCTTCCGTGAAGGTCATCTTGGTCAGACTCCCCCAGGGACCGCGCGGCGGGTACGCCCGCGCTTTCGTCAAGGCTTTCCAGCGGACCGACTGGTCCACTCACCCGAACGGCAGCGAGTGGCCGACAGCAGGGTGAGGCGAGTCCGCCGCCAGGAGGTTGCCCCTGGACGCGACAGATTCGGCCGCGCCGCGAAGACCGAGAGCGCAGATGCGGTCGCTACGAGCGCGGGAAGACGGGGAGGAAGGCCTCGGCCGCGAGCGTGGCGATTCTGCAGCCGGCGCGCCGCGGCCTCGCCGCGCCGCGCCGGCTTGGGGCCCGATGGAGTATCCCGGCGCCGGCCACCGAGCGCATAGTGCATCGAGGAGTGCTCCGAGCGGCGGCTTCGCCGCTGCCACGACGGGGGAGCATCGGGGGGTCTTCCCAGACCCCCCGAAGTGAC
>DASYQW010000272.1 GCA_036005065.1 Candidatus Methylomirabilota bacterium
TACTTCGTCACGCCCTCCGAGCTCACGGCCGCGACCGACAGGACGGCGGGCAAGGCATACCGCCTGGGCGGAATGGTGGTGAAGGGCTCGCTCCAGAAGGACCCGGCCACTCTCGAGCAGCGCTTCCTCCTGTCGGACGGCAAGGCCGCCATCCCCGTCCGCTTCCGGGGGATCCCACCCGACCTCTTCGCCGAGGGGCGCGGGGCCGTGGTGGAGGGGACGATCTCGCCTGACGGAACCTTCGCGGCGAGCACCATCATGGCCAAGCACTCGGAGGAGTACCGGGCGCCCCACGACGCCCAGGCCGGGTACCAGGACCTGCTGCGCACGCTCCGGCGGGACCCGGGGTCGAGCGCGACCGCCACCGGCAAGCCGGGCGGGTGAGGCCCTGATGTCGAAGCGGTGGCTGATTCCGCTGGCGGCCGTGCCCCTCCTCGTGCTGCTGGCATATGGGTTCGGCACCGATCCACGCGCGATTCCCTCGCCCCTCGTCGGGCGAGCGGCGGCGCCCTTCACGCTGACGACCTTCGACGGCCAGCCGGTGAGCCTCGACGGACTGCGCGGCCGCGTCGTCGTCCTGAACTTCTGGGCCTCCTGGTGCTATCCCGCCTGTTACGAGGAAGCGCCCGTCCTCGAGGCGGGCTGGCGCGCGTACCGCGAGCGCGGCGTCTCCGTACTCGGCGTCGACATCCAGGACACCGAGGAGGCGGCCCGGCGCTTCATCGGCGAGTTCGGCCTGACCTTCCCGAATGCGCCGGATCCCAAGGGGAAAGTCTCCATCGAATACGGCGTGTACGGGGTCCCCGAAACCTTCGTCATCGATCGCCGGGGACGGATCCGGGCCAAGCACGTCGGGGCCGTGACCGAGCAGTTCTTCCGATCGACCGTGGAGCCGTTGCTGGCGGAGTCCGCTGGATGAGTACGGTGCTCGTCGCCGCCATCCTGGTGCTGACGAGCGCCGCGGGCGCGGCGCCGGTCAGCGACGAGGCCGTCGCGCAGATCGCGAGCCAGCTCCGCTGCGTCGTCTGCCAGAACCTGTCGGTGGCCGATTCCCCGTCCGAGATGGCCCGGCAGATGCGCGAGGTCATCCGCGAGCGCCTGGCGCAGGGCGAGACGCCCGAACAGGTCCTGGCCTACTTCGTGGACAAGTACGGCGAGTGGGTCCTCCTCTCGCCGCGCACCCAGGGGTTCACCCTCCTCGTGTGGGTGCTGCCGTTCGCGGGACTCTTCGCCGGTCTGGGGGTGGTCTTGCTCGTCACGCTCCGGTGGAGCCGCCGGCCGTCCGAGGCTCGCGAGCCACTGGCGCCCGCCGATCGCGAGCGTCTGAGGGCCGAGCTCGAGAGGTTCAACGAGTAGCCGCCATGGTCATCGTCTTCGCCGCCCTGGCCATGGGCGTCCCGGCCGGGCTGTTCGTCCTCTGGCCTCTCCTCGTGCGCCGCGGCCCGTCCCGACCGGTGGCGCTCGATGACGGAGTGGCCGCGCTCGAGGCGGAGAAGGTCCTCGCCCTTCGCGCCATCCGCGAGCTCGAGCTCGATCGCGAGGCTGGCCTGCTCGCCGACGACGACTACGAGGAGCTCCGGACGCGCTACGAGGGCCGCGCGGCGGCGATCCTGCGGCAGCTGGACGCGCTCGGCCCTCGGCCCTCCGCCATCGCCGGCGCCGCCCGACGTGCCGCGCCACCACACGTCCCCTGGACGCAACGCCCGCTCGTCCTCGCGGGCGGGGCGCTGGCGATCCTGGTGTTCGGCGTCGTGCTCGGCGTGCTGGTCGTACGCTTCACCGGGCCGGCCCCTCCGGAGATGCGCGCGGAGTTACCCGGGCCGGCCGCGGCTCCGCCCACCGGGGAGGGGGGCAGCGCTCGTCCGATCCCCAAGGCGATGCTGGAGGGGATGCTCCGGGCCGCCCACGCGAGCCTGGACGCCGGGCGGTATCCGGAGGCCATCGCCGCCTACAAGGCGGTGCTCAAGCGGGACCCGCAGAACGTGGACGCCATCACCCATCTCGGGGTGATCCTCGCCCTCGCCGGGCATGCCGACGCCGCGCTCGAGGCATTCGATCGGGCCCTCGCGATCGACTCCTCGTACCCCCACGCGCTCTGGGACAAGGCGCGCGTCCTCTACGAGCTGCGCCAGGATTACGCGGGCGCCATCGCCGCCTGGGAGCGCTTCGTCGCCGTCGCCCCTCCGGGCGATGATCGCGAGCAGGCGCTGAGCCGGATCGGCGAGGCCCGGGCGCGCCTCACGGGGGCCCCCGCCCGGTGATGCCGGAGATCGGGTACGCCGCGCTCGTCGTCGCGCTGGCCATGGCCGCCTATGGAGCCAGCGTGGCCGCCCGCGGCGCCCGCTCGGCGGATCCCGGCTGGCTCGCGAGCGCGCGAAACGCCGCGCTCGCCCAGTTCCTGCTGGTCACGGCGGCTGGACTCACCCTCGAGTACCTCCTCGTCACCAGCGACTTCAGCGTCCGCTACGTCGCCCAGACCAGCATCTCCACCAGCCCTCTCCGCTACAAGATCGCCGGGCTGTGGGGCGCGCTCGAGGGCTCGATCCTCCTCTGGGAATGGCTGCAGGCCCTCTTCGTCGTGCTCGTGGCCCGCAAGGCGTCGAGCCTCCGCCGCGACCTCACGGGGTACGCGCTGGCCGTGCTCTTCGTCGTCTCCGGGATCTTTCTGCTCCTGCTGGTGGCGATCTCGAACCCCTTTGCGCGCCTGCAGCCCCCCCCGGCCGAGGGCCGCGGGCTCAACCCTCTGCTGGAAGTCACCGACATGCTCGTCCATCCCCTCCTGCTCTACACGGGGTATGTCGGCTTCGTGGTGCCGTATGCCTTCGGGCTGGCGGCCCTCCTGGCGGGACGGCTGGACGGGACGTGGCTCACCCTCACCCGGCGCTGGACGGTGACGGCGTGGCTCTTCCTGACGGCGGGCATCCTCTACGGGGGCTGGTGGTCGTATCGGACCCTCGGCTGGGGCGGGTACTGGGCCTGGGACCCGGTGGAGAACGCGTCGTTCATGCCCTGGCTCATGGGGACGGCCTTCGTCCACTCGGTCATGGTCCAGGAGCGGCGCCCGATGCTGAAGATCTGGAACGTGACGCTCATCACCCTGACCTTCGCGCTCACGATCTTCGGGACCTTCCTGACCCGCAGCGGCGTGCTGTCGTCGGTCCATGCGTTCGCCAGCGGCGGGGTCGGGCCGTTCCTCCTCGGCTACCTGGCCGTGATCCTGCTCGGCTCCCTCGGGCTCCTGGCCTGGCGCTGGGAGCGTCTCGGCGAGCGCGCCGAGCTGGACGGGCTGCTGTCACGGGAATCGGTGTTCCTGCTGAACAACCTCCTGCTCGCGGCCTTCTGCTTCACCGTCTTCTTCGGGACTATCTTTCCCCTCCTCTCGGAGGCCGTCACCGGGGCCAAGGTGAGCGTGGGCACCCCCTACTTCAACTGGGTGACCATGCCCATCTCACTCGTCATCCTGCTGATGATGGGGGCCGGGCCCCTGGTGCCGTGGCGCCGGGGCTCCTGGGCGCACCTGGCGCGGCTCCTGCGCGTCCCGGCGGTCCTGGCTCTGGCGGGAAGCCTCGCTGTCTGGCTCGCCGGTGGCGTTCGCGGTGACCTCGTCGCCTTCGGGTACACGCTGCCCTTCTTCGCGGCGGCCGCCGTGCTGTTCGAGTTCGTGCGCGCGGCGCGGGGCCGCAGCCGGGTGACCGGCGAAAACCCGCTCAGGGCGTTCGGCACGCTCTGCCGTCAGAACCACCGGCGCTACGGCGGCCTGATCGTCCACCTCGGCGTCGTCCTGGTCGCCATCGGAATCGCCACGTCGTCGATTGGCAAGGTCGAGCGGGAGGCCACCCTGCACCGAGGCGAGACCCTCGACCTCAGCTCCTATCGCCTGCGCTTCACGAGCCTCAGCGCCGTCGAGCGATCCACGCACCTCCTGGTCAGCGCCGACGTCGAGGTCTTCCAGGGGTCGCGCCTGGTGGCCACCCTCCAGCCGGGCCAGCGCCTCTACCCGACCTCCCAGTCCCCGTTCGCGACCGTGGACATCCGCTTCGGTCCGATGAGAGACCTCTACGTGATCCTGGGGGCGTTCGACCGGGAGGGACGCTGGGTGACGCTCAAGGCCCAGGTCCACCCGATGATCGCGTGGATTTGGATCGGGGGCCTCGTGGTCGTGGCAGGAGGCCTCGTCGCGCTCGGACGAGAGCGCCGGCGCCTGCCCGCGGCCATCACCGCCACGGAGGGTGCGGTCCTCATCGGGGCCGCCGACACCCGGGGCACGGTCTGACGGTCCCGCCCCCCCCAAAAAACGGCCAGCGCGAGGTCGGTTCCGCGCCCCCGGGAGGGCTGAGGGAGCGAATGCCTCGCGCTGGCCGGTAATCGGCCGACTTGGACGTTCATCATCTGCACCTCCCGGGAGGGCTGGGAGGCCGCCTGAGTCGACCGATGCGTATTCGGTTGTCGCCGTCACGCCTTCGCGCGACGCCTCTCCGGAGGTGCAAGTCGGCTGCCAGGCCAAATGGCGCGCGAGGAAGCTTTTCGGCCGCCAAAATGCCCCTCCACGTCGTCCGGCGGACGTCGACATTCCACCGGCACCGTCGCCCTTTCTGACACCGAATTGACGGCATCCCCGGACGCATGGTGTAATCGGGTCCCGATGCGCCCGCAGCACCTCACGCGCCGCCTCGTCATGATCGCGGGGCTCGGCGCCCTCGTGGCAGTAGGACTCGCAGCGGCCGCTAACCTGCCGGCGACCGTCGAAGCCCTGGGACGGTTTCACTGGCGGCTCCTCCCGCTCGTCGTCGGGGCCACCTTGGGGAACTACGTCCTCCGCTTCCTCAAGTGGCACTACTACCTCCGGGTGCTCGCCATCCCCCTCGGCGCTCGGCCGAGTCTCCTCGTCTTCCTGGCGGGATTCAC
>DASYQW010000273.1 GCA_036005065.1 Candidatus Methylomirabilota bacterium
CCCACCCGATCCAGAGCCGGGTGCCGATCGCCCCGCCGAGCGCCATGCCGGCCAGGGCCGGGACGATGAGGTACGAGAAGACGAGCAGGACGCCGGCGATGCGCACCGAGCTCGTGACCACCAGGCCGAACGACGCGTAGAAGAGGAAATCCCACAGGCGCACCCGCCACCCCTCGCGGAATGCGGCGTCCGGATCGGTCGAGATCAGCAGGAACGGACGCCGGCAGAGCCAGTGGAACAGGCCGACGACGCTGTAGAGGACCGCGACCTCGGCGACCTCCGGGCCGCGGACCGCCAGGAGACTCCCCACCAGCATGCTGCGGAGATGCTCGGCCCCGTGCGGGGCCTGATCGACCAGGAGCACGGCGGCGGCTGCCGACACCGCATACACTACCCCGATCACCGCTTCCTGAGAAACCTGCCGCCCCCGGGTCCGAGTCAGGGAGAGCACCAGAGCGCCCAGGAGAGTCGCGCCGAGCCCGAAGCCGTAGGAGACGGGCGACTCGAGCTCGAACCCGACCAGCAAGGCCGCAGTGGCTCCCAGGGCGGCGATCTGGGCGAGCGCGATGTCCACGAACACGACCTCGCGGGCGATGACGTGGATGCCCAGATAGGCGTGGATGCCGGTCAGGACCAGGCACATCAGGAACGGCGCCCACATCAGCGCGAGAAGGTCGGCGCTCATCGCGTCGCTTCGACCGCGGCGCTCAGCGGAGCGCCTGGGCGAGGGTCTTGACGTTGTAGTCGAGCCAGTCGAGGTAGGTCTCGGCGCCCTTCACGGCGCCCACGCCGGGCGCGAGCAGCACGACCTTGGCGCCCGCGTCGGCCGCCAGGCGGTCGGCCAGCTTCCGGTCGCCCCACGGCTCCAGGATGAGCACCTTCACCCCGTCGGCCTTCATCTGACGGATGAGCCGCGCCAGGTGCTCCGGCGAGGGCGGGATGCCGGGGCGCTCTTCCACCGTGCCCGCCATGGCGAGCCCGAAGCGGGTCAGGAAGTAGAGCCAGAGATTGTGGTTGACCACGACCCTGGCGCCCTTGAACGGCGCCAGCGTGTCGGTCCAGCGCCCCAGCGCGGTGTCGAGGCGGCCCAGGAATTCCTGGCGTCGCTGCTCGAAGGTCGCCCGCTCGGCCGGGGCCACCCGGGCCAGCCCCTCGACGATGTTCGCCGTGATGACGGGCGCCAGTCCCGGATCCAGGGTGTAGTGCGGGTTCCCGGTGGGGTGGACGTCGCCCATCGAGCGGTCGACGCGCCCGGTCGGCACTTCCAGAACCGAAATGCCGCGGGAGGCATCGACCCGGCCGGGGCCACCCGGCACCAGCAGGGGGTTGTTCGCGCCCTGGATCGACACCTCGGCCCAGCCGTCCAGCTCGAGCCCGTTCATGACGAAGAGGTCGGCCCGCCGGAGCTTGACCATCTGGCTCGGGCGCACCTCCAGGTCGTGTGGATTCTGGTTGCTCCGGGCCAGCGCGTCGACCTCGACCAGATCGCCTCCGACCACCTCGGTGAGAGCCTTGAGATCGGGAATCGACGTCACCACCCGGATCTTGGCGGCCCCGTCAGCCCGCCCCAGGGCGAGGCTGGCGAGGATGATTGCCGTGGAACCGATCACCCGCAGTCGTGGTCGCATGATCGGGCCTCCTCAGAACGGATGCGCGGGATGCGCGCCCAGAATGAACGTGGCCTGGAAGAGGATCTCGTTCAGGCTCTTGAGCGCGGCTTCGACGCCGGAGCGCTCCGTGTGCTTGAATCCGAGCCGGAATCGGAGGAACTCCGAGGGCATGAAGCTCAGGTACGGGCCGATCGCCCACTCGTGCCCGGATTCGTCGGGAAGCTCCGTCCAGTCGTACCGCGCGCCGAGCACCCACCGCCTCCAGGGCTGCCCCTCGGCCCAGAGATAGTACCCGTAGCTCTCCCGGGTCCGGAACTCGGCGCTGACCTCGGGGCCGGTGGGTGGGCTCTCCTCCGTGCCTTCCTTGACCTTGCGGCGGCCGTAGAGGACCTCGCCGCCCAGCGTCAGGAGGGGATGAAGCCAGCCTTCCGGCCTGTACTTGTACTTGGCGTCGAGGCCGGCGTAGTTCGCGCGCTGCCCGGCGGCCGTCACGCCGGTCGCGCCGGACATGCCGAGCTGGAGCGCGCTGGTGTCGGTCAGCTCGAAGAACGTGCGCAACCGGCCCGTCACCAGGGGATTGCGGAGGCTGCCGCGGCCGAACGCGTCTTCGTTGTCCCCGTCGAAGAGCCCCACGATGGCCTGGAGGTAGACCGGCAGGGGCGGGACCCACGTCAGCTCGGCGCCCTTCTCGACGAGGCCCTCGTCGCCGAAGAACCGGACCAGCACGTTCGGGTTGTCGATGAACGGCCGATCGTGCTGGTGGAGCTCGTTGAGCAGCCCGAAGCGGGTCCGCATCTGCCCCAGCTTCAGCTGCGTTCCGAAGGGCAGCGTCATGAGGGTGAGGTTCGCCTCGGCGAGGCTCACGTTGCTCGAGCGCTGTCCGTCCTCGAACTCCTCGCCGACCTCCATCCGTACTTCGGCCCGGGCATAGGGGTCGACCTGGCCGAAGAGCGACAGCTCGACCTCGCGGGGGAAGAACCGGTTCTCCTGGCCCGCCAGCGATCCGGCATGGGCCGTCTCGACCCGGTTCGAGGCGAGGCTCCCGGCGAAGTCGCCGGCGACGCCGATGTCGAACAGGAGCTGCCCGGCCCCCCGGCGCTCGTAGAGCGCGAAGGGCTCGCGGGGGCGCGCCAGCTCCAGGAGCGACGGCGGTCCGCTCGGTGGGGCCTGAGCCGTGACCGGAGGCGCCGCCGGGGGGACGGCGGCCGGTGGCGGTTGCGCTTCCAGCCGCTGTAGCCGCTCGGTCAGGGAGTCGATCGCCTGCCGGTACTGCTGCTGCATCGCGTCGAACTGCCTTCGGAGCTGCTCCAGCTCTCGGCGCAGGGCCTCGGCGTCCTGCGCCGGGGCCGGCGAGGGCGCCAGCGCCACTCCCGCCAGCAGGCAGAGAGCGACGAACGTCCGCATGGTGGTGCCTCCCTCTTCATGGAGCGGTTCACGGCCGGCCCCGAAGGGGCCGACGTCGGCCAGCGGGGTTGAAGACCGGGAGACGTCAGGCTGCGGGGGGAGGCGCCCGAGGGTCGAAGGACGGCCGGGGAGTCGCGGGAACCGACCGTCCGGGAGATGGAAGGGCGGGATCGCCGGCCAGGAGCGGATGCGGGGGCTCGACCACGTCGGGCAGAAGCGCGTTCCCGGGACCGAGATCGAGTTTGGCCAGCGGGCAGTCCTCGTCGTAGAGCGCGGGCGTGCCCTCGGCGTGGACGTGGATCTCCGGAAGAGTGACGAGGACGAGGGCCACGCCGAGCGCGACGGCCCAGAGCCGGGCGGTGAACCGAAGGACGGTACCGGGCTCGCGATCGATCATTCGCGATCGCACTCCTGCGGCTCGATGCAAATCGTTGTGCAATTCATTTTCAGCATTGGACAGCAAACCGCCGCCTCTGTCAAGGGGCCACGGCTACCGCATGTTGCTCGTGTGGCCCAGGGAGTAGCGCCCGGGTTGCGGCCAGACCGTGAGGCCGTGGGGCGACCCGGCGCTCGCCGCGCTGCGACGGCTCGGAGGTGTAAACCGGCGGCGGGGGCGCGACTCACCGCTGACGGGCGGCTCTGCTCAGGGCGCCGGGATGGGCTCCGCGACGGCCTCCAGCCGCTCGAGGTGAGGGATTCCTTCGCAGGACGACAACACCTGACCGGAGGCCGTGGCGACGAGCGGGGAGGAGGTGAACGCGCGGCGCTCGCCCGGGCGGAGCCAGGGGATCCGCGCCGACGCCATCGCCACCGGGGACCCCGTCGCGTCCAAGCCTCGCCACGCCAGCCGCACCGTCACGGTCTCGCTGAGACTGGGATTCTGCACCACGCCGGCCACATGACACTTTCGGGGCGTCGACCCATTGGCGCTGGCCACGAGTCGCTCCGATTCCACCACGGCCGGGCGCCCCGCGCTGCCGTGAGTCGCGACTACGAGCGCGGGAGCCAGGACAAGAAGCCCGCTCATGAGGGCGAACCCGACCCTGGTCATCTCGGTCCGGCCAGGGGCTCCGCTCGCGCCTGACACCGATCATGACTCGGCCGGCGCGAAGCGGAGCAGGCGGGCGCTGTTCACGACCACGACGAACGTGCCGAGGTTCTGCACCACCGCGCCCTCGACGGGGCTGATCAGGCCCAGGCCGGCCACCGTCATGATGGCCAGGCTGCTGCCGATCGCGAAGAGCACGTTCTGGTTGACCACCGCCCGTGTGCGCTGCGCGAGGCGCATCATCTGGGGGAGGCGCCCGAGATCCGTGCCCATCAGCGCCACGTCCGCGCTCTTCACGGCAACGTCCGACCCCATCGCGCCCATCGCGACGCCGACGTCCGCGCCGTCGAGGGCGAGCGCGTCGTTCACGCCGTCGCCCACGACCATGACGCGGCGCCCGCTCGCCTTCTCGTGCTTCACGACCGCGAGCTTCGCTTCCGGCAGGCAGCCGGCCAGAAACTCGTCCACGCCGAGCTCCCGGGCGATGGGCTCCGCGACGTCGGCGCGATCGCCCGTCATCAACAGAGTGCGCGACACGCCGAGCTCGCGGACGGCCTCGATCGCCTCGCGGCTGCCGGGCCGCGGGCGGTCGGCGAAGAGCAGCAGCCCGAGCACCTCCCGGTCGCGCGCGATCCACACGACGGGACCCGCGTGCGGCGGAAACACCTCCGGGGGCTCGAGGCCGGACTCCCGGAGCCAGGCGGCGGACCCGAGGCGCACCACCGTGCCGTTTCGCCGCGCGGCGACCCCCCGCCCCGGCGCTTCCTCGATCGCGTCGGCTTCGACGGCCGCCACGCCGCCGACCGCCGCCAGGATGGCCTTGGACACGGGATGGCGGGACCCCGCCGCGCAGACCGCGGCCTCGTGGAGCACCTCGTCGGGGGTCTCTCCGCCGAGCGACCGCACGGCCACTACCTCGAGCCGGCCCACCGTGACGGTCCCCGTCTTGTCCAGGATCAGCGTGTCGATCTCCCCGAGCGCCTCCAGGAACCGGGTGCTCTTGATGAGGATCCCGAAACGGGACGCGACGGCCAGGGCGGCGGTCATGGCCGACGGGCTGGCGAGGACGAGGGCGCAGGGGCAGCTCACCACCAGGATGGCGATCGCCCGGGTGAGGTCCTGCGTGAAGGCCAGCACCGCGCCCGCCGCCAGGAGAACCGCCGGCAGGTAGTACTCCGTGTACTGCTCGATCAGCCGCACGATCGGCGCCTTTGACCGCTCGGCAGCGCGCAGCAGGTCGACAATCCGGCCCAGCGCGGTCGCTTCGGCCAGATCCGTGACCTCCACCTCGAGGACGCCGGACAGGTTGAGGGTTCCGGCAAAGACCCGGGAGCCGCCCGACACCTCCTCGGCCACGGACTCGCCGGTCATCGTGCTCTGGTCGACCGCGGAGGTCCCGCGCACGACGCGACCGTCTCCCGGGAAGGCCTCGCCGGGCCGCACGACGATATGGTCCCCGGGATGGAGACGGTCGACGGCCACCTCCTCCTCCCCGCGGGGTCCCAGCCGAGCGGCCGTACCCGGCCGCAGAGTCTTCAGCCCCTCGATCGCCGCCCGGGCGCCCAGGATGCTGCGCTCCTCGAAGAAGTGGCCGATTTCCATGACGAGGGGAATGAGGATCGCCGTCTCGAAGTCCCCGGTGGCGAAGGCGGCGAGGAGGGCGACGCTCACCAGCTGGTCCACCGTGGAGTCGGGGTCACGCGCGAGAAAGCCCCGGATGCCGGCTCGCCAGACCGGGACGATGGCGAGCGCGGCGCCGACGGCCAGCAGCAGCGCCGCGATCTCCTCCTGGCCCGGAAAGAGTCGGCGATGCGCGAGGCCGGCAGCAAGCAGGATGCCGGCCGCCAGCGCGCCTCCGAGCCGGCGCGCGATCCGGCGGCGCTCTTCCGACGTCAGCGCCGACTCGATCGTGTCCTGGAGTCGCCCGCTGAGGGGGCGGGGGGTGACCCCGAGCGCCATCACGACCCGCCCGGTCCCGTCCACTCGCCCGGCGTGTTGTCGCTCGGGATGAGGATCCGCCCCGTGTCCGAGCCGGGCGGCACCAGGATCCGTCCGCCCACCGTGGACAGCGCGCGTTCCATCGCTTCGCGGTAGAGCCGCTGATGGACCACCGCCGGATTCCGTCGGTATTCCTCCCGGATCGCCAGGAACGTGGCGGCGGCGCCCCGGGCCTCGGCCAGATGGGCGGCTTCGTCGGCCTCGGCCTGGCGGACGCGGCCCTGGCCGTCGGCGGCCGCCTGGGGCAGCGCCTGCTCCCGATACCCACGGGCCTCATCGACCCGGGTCTTCCGTTCGACGAACGCGCTCTGCACGTCGTCGAAATCGCGTGCCACTTGCGGGGGCGGTCGGAGCGCGGTGAACTCGAGGGCCAGCAGCCGCACCCACTGACCATCCTCATCGAGGCGCTCCTGCGCGCGCCCGATGGCCTGGGCCGCCAGGCGCCTCTGGCCATCGACCAGGACGGCGTCGATCGTCATTTCGCCGAGCGTCCGCGTGAGGGCGGACACCACGGCATCCCGGATGACGGCCTCCGGTGCGACGATCCGGAGCGTCCACGCGACGGGATCGGTGATCTGGTACTTGAGGACCGCGGCGGGCTGGACGATGTTGTGGTCTGCCGTGAGGGCGTACCCGGTGGCCGTGACGTCCAGGCGGTCACCGATGGCGTCCGGCCCCCCCGCGAGCGCCTCGATGCGCATCTCCTGCACGCGCTTCACGGGGACGCGGATGACCTCGTCGACCAGATAGGGCAGGGCGACCAGCAAGCCAGGTCCGTGGACCTGATCGGCGCGCGTCCGGCCTGTCAGCTTCCCGAACCGCAGCCGGAGCGCCACCTCGTCGGGCTTGACCACCGTGATCCCGGAGACCAGGATCGCGATGGCCGCCAGCGCGGCGACCCACTTCAGCAGCCGAAAGGCCGTGGTGAGGCTCTCGAGGAGCGGACCGGACGCCGACGCGGTCATCCTACTTCGCCACCCGACCGGAGGCGGCGCCGCCTCCTTCGGCCGGCCCGGGGGTGTTGAGGAGGGTGAAGGGGGCGGCATCGGTCCGGAGAATGACCGTCGTGCGCTTCCCGAGGAGCGCCTGCAGCGATTCCAGGGAGCGCAGGAACCGGTAGAGCTCGGGGTCTCGCCTCTGGGCCTCGGCGTAGATGCGGGCGGCCTGGGCCTCCGCCCGCGCGCGGATCTCGGCGGCCTTCTGCGTCCCCTCGGCCCGCACGCGGGCCGCGTCGAGGTCGGTCTGGGAACGGATGGCCGCCGCCTCGCGTTCGCCCTCGGCCCGGTAACGGGCGGCGAACTGCCGCCGCTCCGTCCGCATCTGGTCGAAGACGAAGGGCACGTTCTCGGGCGGCAGGCCGAGCTGCTTGAGCCCGATCTGGTGCACGGCCACGCCGAATCGTTCGTGGGCCGTGGCCCGGACATCGGTCAGGATGTCGGTCTCGATCTCGGGAATCTTGAGGCGGCCAGGATCGGTGGAAGCGAGGGCCGCCAGCTCATATCGGCCGAGGACCGCATTCTTGGCGTTGGTCACCAGCCCGTCGAGCCGATCCTCGGCCGTCGCCAGGTCACCGACGGCTTGCAGGAAGGTGAGCGGCTCCCCGACCGACCAGACCACGAACGTGCGCAGCACGATGTTCTTCTTGTCCCGGGTGAGGGTCTCGGCAAAGCGCGAGTTGAAGAGCCGATGGCGAGCATCCATCACCCACACGTGCTCGATCGGCCACGGCCACTTCGCGTGGAGCCCCGCATCGCGCCACACGGCCCGCGGAGCCCCCAATCGGGTGACCACCGCGACCTGCCCCTCGCGGACGGCGACGAAGACGCTCGAGGCGAGGGTCAGCGTCACGATGACGAGCGCGACGGTCAAGCGGACGACGGAATTCCGCATCATCGGCTCTCCGCAGTCAAGGGGTCTGTGTCCCGGGCCGTATGTCGATCCAGAGCTCACCGGCGCCCGTCCGAAGTCGGTGGTCCACGACGAACAGGCTGCGGTCGGCGAGGCCGTCCTCCAGAGCTTCCAGCCGCCGGCGAAACCGGAAGAGCTCCGGCGACGTCCGGGAGGCGCTCAAGGCGGCCCGGAACCGGGCCGCGGCGCCTTCGGCGTCGGCCAGGCGGCGGGCGGCCTCGGCTTCGGCCTCCCGGATCGCGCGAGTCGCCTCGGCCTGCGCGGCCGGCGCGGTGGTTTCCTGATAGACGCGGCCACGCGCGGCGCGCGTCTCGCGCTCGATCTCTGCGCTGACCACGTCCTCGTAGGCGCCCGCGATCCCCACGGGCGGGTGGAGGCTGATGAAGCCGACGTGGAGGATCGCCAGGCCGAGGCCCTGGACGTCACACGCCTGCTGCAGCGTGACCGCGAACCGCTTCGCGAACTCCGTCCGGTCGGCGGTGAGCAGGCGGTCCAGGTCGGTCGCCACCGTCTCCCGCATGAGGAGCCGGTACGCCAGCGCATCGAGGGTCTCGCGCGGGTTCTGCGAGCCGAAGGCGAAGGCGACGACGTCGCGAATGCGATAGCTGACCGTCGCGTCCACCGACACCAGCTCCCGGCCCTCCCCGAGGAGCAATTGGTACTCCTCGCCCGCATGCGTCCGTCCCCACAGGAGGGAGTCTTTCGGGGGTCCGGCGTAGCCGAGCCCCAGCGTCTGGACCCTCGTCACCGGGTAGCGATCCATCGTCTCCAGGGGCCAGGGCCACTTGAGGTGGAGGCCCGGACTGACGGGAGCCCGGGACACGAGACGCCCGAACCGGAGGCGGATCCCCTGCTCCTGGGGGCCGATGACCACGAGCATGGTCGACGCCCAGACGAGCAGGATCAGGCTCGCCAGGAGCATGCCGAGGCTCCGTCGTACGAAGCCGATCGCCCAGGTCGACCGGAGCGAGAGACCCAGGCGCCGTTCGGCAGCCGCCATCAGGCTGTGGAGGGGACTTCCCCCATGGAAGAGCGTGGTCAGCGTGATGAGCTGGACGGGGACGACGATCTCCGGCCACGGCGCCCGGTTCCGGAAGGCGTGAAAGAGGCCCCGGAGCCATAGCTCGGCGGCGCACAGGGTGCACACCCCGACCAATACCAGGGCGATCCCGCGACCGAGATCGAACGCCTCGAGGCCCAGGCCACGCGCGAGCAGGCCGACGCCGGTTAGGGCCGACACCCAGTGGCCCCCGCGGAGCCACTCGACGAGCCCTGCGGATTCCGGGAGGCGCGGGGACGTCAGGGCCGTCCACCGCGATGCGACCATCAGCAGAAAGGCGAGGAGCCCGAGGACGAGGCCGACGAGCACGGTGATCCGCGCGGCGGGCCCCGAGCCCAGGTCGCCCCGGAGCGACAGGACGCTCAGGCCCAGACCCGCCGCGCCCCCCAGGGAGAACATGAGGGCCACGCCCTCACGCCCATAGCGCGCGAGCTTCGCCTGAGCCTGTGCGGCAGGGGTCGAGCGTCCCTCCGGCTCCCCGGCTGGTCCCTCGGGCTCCTCGGCATCCCGGGTTCGCTGGACCTCGCTCCGCAAGCGCGCCACACGCCCGCTCGTGTAAAGCGTGACGGCGAGAAGAAGCATGTAGACGGCGAGCGGGGCCAGCGCCCCGTAGTCCAGCCCATGCTGTCCCACCAGAGTCACCAGCGCCAGCCCGAGGGCCGCGCCGGCCGCGCCGAGCAGCGGGCCCGCGAAGCGAGCGGCCGCGTCGAATCGGGGAGGTAAGAACCCGGCCACGCTATCGGCTCAGGCGTTTCATGCCATCATTCCTCTCCTGCCGCCCGAGGCCGGCCCCCGCGAACATGATCGACCGCAGGAATGGCGCGCCGCGAGGAGTCTGCGGGTCGCGATTCCGGGAGACGCCCGGCCTCGGAGTGACGGGGTGCTACGAAGGCCGACGACTCAGGTGGCGATCGGCGGGCCGCGCGTGCTGAGCGAGAGGACCGAGATGTCGAGAGCGCCTCTCGGGGGCGCCGGGACTCGCAGGTCCACGACGGGGATTGGCTGAGCCAGGTCCAGGGCGGGGAGGAGCCCGGGCTCGCCCGGCCCCGCGGCCAGTCGGACGGAGGGACACTCCTCGTCGTACCAGGCCGGACCCGCGTCGTGGTGCTGGTGGACCGCGGGGGCCTCCACCGCCACCAGCATCAGGGAGAAGATGGCTGCCAGGATGCGGGAGACTCCCCAGAATGCCATCGCCGCCCGAAGTATAGCACGCCTTCCTAGAGACCTTACGCGGGGATGCCGGTCGATGGATGCTATCCAAGCCGAAGCCGACCAGCGCAATGGAGCCGGCTACGGGGCCGGCTCCGATTGCCACGACTATCGACCGGGCGGCGTCCGAATCTCCGGAGACTCGAACACGACGCGAGAAGCGGCCTCGGTCTGCAGCGTCGGGCGTCCCGCCCACGCGCGACTCGCGATGAACCCGTGGGTCGGGGCGAAGAGCCAGATCACCCCGAAGAGTCCCGTGGCCACCAGGACGATCGTGCCCCCGGCGGCCAGGCCGGCGTGGTAGGACACGAAGAGCCCGAC
>DASYQW010000274.1 GCA_036005065.1 Candidatus Methylomirabilota bacterium
TTGGTTGCGGGGGCTGGATTTGAACCAGCGACCTTTGGGTTATGAGCCCAACGAGCTACCGGACTGCTCCACCCCGCGGTGCCATCGGGTACCTTACCGCATGGTCTCGGGTGTGTCAAGCCGCACGCCGGTCTCGGCCTCGTCGGCGCGGCCGACCCACGCCCGGACGCGCAGGAGCCAGCCGGGGGGCGGCCCGACGCGGACCACGCGGTCGGTCTTGCTGGGCTCGTAGCGGCCGCTCCGGGCGAGGTGCCAGAGGACGTGCCAGGCGGCGCGGGTGGCGAGGAGCCAGTAGGTCTGGCACCGGAACGTCGCCATGAGCTGCTCGCGGAGCGTCGTCCAGCGGAGCGAGATCGGCCGAGGCAGGTAGGGCTCCATGGCCTGGATGGCGCGCTGCGTTTCGATGCCGCCGACCCAGACCGTGAGCCCGAGCGAGAGCGTCGGCACCAGGACCGCCACGAAGAACAGCACCGGGTGATCGTGCCGGTAGGCATAGGCGAAGTGCCAGCCGAGGTAGCCCATCGCCGGATAGACCGCGGCGGCGACCGGCCACTCGATCACCTTGTTGGCGACGTGGCGAATGAGCTGGGCCAGGTCGAACGCGCTCGGGGCCCGGCGCCACGTCTCCCAGAGATGCGGCGCGTCGTCGAGCACGCCCTTGTACCAGCGCGCGTTCTGGCGGACGATCTTCGGCTTGGTCTCGGGGATGTCGGTGAGCTCGATCATCGGCATGGCACGGATGAGGACGCGGCGGGCGCCGAGCATGTAGCCCAGGGTCGAGTCCTCGGTCGCTCCGCGGGTGGGAAAGCACCCCAGCGCGAGCAGCAGGTCGAGGCGCACGAACTGGTTGTGTCCGAGACAGATCTGCGACCGGCGGAAGCAGAACTCGAGTGCCGGCCGGAGCCAGCGCGCCGCCGCCTCGGGGCAGCGCCGGAGCACGGCCTCGATCGCCTGGAGCCGTCGCACCTCGTTGATCAGCCGGGCGATCGAGACGCGGATGAAGATCGATGACTGCTGGATGGCGCAGATCCGGCCGCGCGTGTTGAGCGCCGCCCAGTTGCCCAGCGACAGCGTCACGCCCTGATAGGCGAGGGCGCCCCGTCCGGCTAGCTCTTCGCCGGCGATCCACCGGTAGGTGTCGGGATCGGGGACCGAGTCCGCGTCGGAGACGGCGACGAAGACGCGCCCGGGGTCGAGGGCCGCCTCCCCCAGCATGGCCGCCACGGCCTCGGGGCGCAGCGCCCAGTTGAGCTGCTCGGCCTTGCGACCGGCCCCGGGCATGGCCAGGTGGGTGAGCCGCTTGGCGTCGTAGGGAGGTAGCTCGGCCAGGAAGCGCTGGCAGAGGGTCCCGGTGCTCATCCCCATCGCCGGGTGCGGCGCCTCGTCCTCGGCCGCCTTGGTGACGACGGCGAAGTGCACCTTTCCGGGCGGGTATCGGCCGTCGAGGAGCTCGCGCAGCGTGCCGGCGATGCCCGGCTCCTGGTAGGCGGCGACGAGGTGCAGGAAGATGGGAGCCCCCGCGTCCTGCTCGAGCGCCTCCACCGGCGGCAGTGCGGCGCGCCGGGCGTGGGCCGCCCGGACGAAGCGGACGGTGGTCGCCATTCCCTTCCAGTCGATCCCGAGCTTCCAGGCGGCGCGGATGTTGAAGAGGAGCGTCAGCACGAACAGCCAGGGGGCGAGCGCCTGAATCCAGTCCATGTGGTCCTCGGCGAGGCCGGGCGCGGCGGCCTAGGGCGCCCGCTCGGGGCCGGGAACGGGCGCGGCCGGCGGTGCCGCCGGGCCGGCGCTCCGGGGGAAGCGGAGGACGCGCTCGCCGGGCCGGACCAGCCCCAGCTCTTCGCGCGCGATGCGCTCCATCACCGTCGGGTCGTCGCGGAGCTCGGTGATGGCCTGTGACAGGCGGTCATTCTCGGCTTCGAGGGCCTGGACGTCCCGGTGCAGGGCCTCGACCTCCTTGCGGAGGCGCCAGAGCTGGAGGACACCGTTCTCCCCGACCACCGCCGCCAGGAGGAGCAGGCCGAGCAGGCCCGCCACGATCCAGCCGGGATGCGGGCGGCGCCAGCTCATCGCCGCGTCCGCTCGAAGACGGCCGGACCGAGCCAGCGAGCCGAGTCCCCGAGCCACTCTTCGATCCGGAGGAGCTGGTTGTACTTGGCCACGCGGTCACTCCGCGACAGCGAGCCGGTCTTGATCTGGCCGGCGTTGACGCCGACCGCGAGATCGGCCACGAAGGTGTCCTCCGTCTCGCCCGAGCGGTGGGAGATGACCACCCCGTAGCCCGCCCCTCTGGCCATCTCGATGGCCTCGAGCGTCTCGGTCAGCGTGCCGATCTGATTGACCTTCACGAGGATCGCGTTGGCGGCCCCTCGGCGGATTCCGTCGGCGAGCCGGGCCGGGTTCGTCACGAAGAGATCGTCCCCCACCACCTGGAGGCGCTGGCCGAGGCGGCGCGTCAGGCTGACCCAGCCGTCCCAGTCGTCCTCGCGCAGGCCGTCCTCGATCGAAACCAGGGGGAATTGCCCGGCCAGGCGGGCGTAGAACTCGATGAGCTCCTCCGTCTTCCACTCCGCGCCCTCCCCCGGAGCGCGGTAGCGGCCGTCGCGCCAGAGCTCGGTGGCGGCGACGTCGAGCGCGAGCCAGATGTCCTCGCCCGGCCGGTAGCCGGCCGCCTCGATGGCCCGGAGGAGCAAGGTCAGGGCCGCCTCGGTCCCCGGAAGATCGGGGGCGAAGCCTCCCTCGTCGCCGACGCCGGTGACATGACCCTGCTCGCGCAGAAGCCGCTTGAGCGTGTGGAAGACCTCGGCGCCGGCCCGGAGGGCGTCGGCGAAGGACGGGAGGCCGGCCGGCACGAGCATGAACTCCTGGACGTCCAGCCGGTTGTCGGCGTGAGCCCCCCCGTTGATGACGTTCATCAGCGGAACGGGGAGCGTCCGCGCGGCCGGCCCGCCGAGGTACCGGAAGAGCGGCAGCCCGAGCTCATCGGCCGCCGCTCGCGCGCAGGCGAGGGAGACCCCGAGGATCGCATTGGCGCCGAGCGTCTCTTTCTGCGGTGTGCCGTCCAGCAGGCAGAGCGTCCGGTCGATGCGCGCCTGGTCGAGGACGTCTTCGCCCTGGAGCTCGGGGCCGATCACTTGCTCGACGTTCTTGACAGCCTGGCGGACCCCTTTGCCTCCGTAGCGGCGCTTGTCGCCATCGCGCAGCTCGAGGGCCTCGCCGCTTCCCGTCGAGGCGCCCGAGGGGACGGCGGCGCGTCCCTCGGCGCCGCTGTCCAGGTGGACTTCCACCTCCAGGGTGGGATTGCCCCGGGAATCCAGGATCTCCCGGGCGTGGATGTCGGTGATCTCGCCCACGGCGCCTGGCTCAGGCCTTCCGGCGGAGGACGAACTCGGCCAGCGCGCCGAGCGGCTCGGCAGCGGGGCCGAGGACGGCGACGGCCGCCCGGGCCTCGTGGATCAGCGCCCTCGCCCGATCCCACGAGGTATCCAGGCCGTGGTAGTCGGGATAGGTGATCTTCTTCTTCCGCCGATCACTGCCCGGCGTCTTCCCCAGGATCTCCAGCGACCCCTCGACGTCGAGCACGTCATCCACGATCTGGAAGGCGAGGCCCAGCCGCTCGCCGTAGCGCGTCAGGGCGTCGAGGACCGGGTCGGAGGCGCCGGCCAGCAGCGCGCCCGAGCGGAGCGCGGCCCGGATGAGGGCGGCGGTCTTGTGGGTGTGGATGTATTCGAGGGTCTCCGCCGAGACGCGCTCGCCCTCGGACTGGACGTCCACCACCTGACCGCCGATCATGCCGGCCGTCCCGGCCGCCTCACTGATCTCGGCCACCAACCGGGGAAAGACCTCGGCCGGCGCCTTGCCGAGCCGGATGTTGGCGGCGACCAGGCCGAAGGCATGGGTGAGGAGCGCGTCGCCGGCCAGGATGGCCATGGCTTCGCCGAAGACCTTGTGGCTGGTGAGCCGCCCCCGGCGGTAGTCGTCGTCGTCCATGGCCGGCAGGTCGTCGTGGATCAGCGAATAGGTGTGAATCAGCTCGAAGGCGCAGGCGGTCGGCATGACGTCCGCCATCCGGCCCTCGGCCGCCTCGGCGCCCGCGATCACCAGGGTGGGGCGGAGGCGCTTGCCGCCGGCCAGCACACTGTAGCGCATGGCCTCGTGGATCGTCGCCGGATACGCATCGGCCGTCGGGAGGTAGCGGTCGAGCGCCTCGTCCACCGCGCGCCGTCGCTCGCCCAGGTAGGCGTCCAGGTCGAAGCTCACCGGTCGCCCTCCTCCTCCCATTTGAACGGCTGGGCGCGCAGCCCGCCCTCCTCCTGCATGAGGACTTCGATCCGGCGCTCGGTCTCCTCGAGCCGCCGCGCGCACAGGCGGAGGAGCGCGGTGCCCTCCTCGAACGCCCGGAGCGACTCGTCGAGCGAAAGGTTCCCGGCCTCAAGCGCGTGGACGAGCTGCTCCAGGCGAGTCAGGGCCTCCTCGAACTTCGGCGCCGGCTCGATCGCAGGCTCCTCAGGCGCCATGTTCGGGTGGCGCGGCGGGCCGGGAGTCCGGCGGCCGGATCTCCTCGACCCGGCACCCGAGGCTCCCCTCACGGAGACGGACCGACACCGGCGCGCCGATCGTGGCCTGGGCGGCCCGGGTCACGACCTCCCCGGAGGGCAGGGCGCAGATGCTGTAGCCGCGGGCCAGGCAGGCCAGCGGGCTCAGCGTGTCGAGACGGGCCGCCATGGCCTCCATCGCGCGGCGCCGGCTCGTCACCCCGAGGCGCGTGCTGCGCTCGAGCCGGCGCTCGAGCTGGGCGAGGAGGCGCCCCTGCTGGCGCGTGAGGGCCTGCAGCACCTCGGGCCGCAAGGCCCGGACCACGCGAGCCAGACGCTCCCGCGTCTCACGCCGGCGGCGCCGGATACCGCGATGGAGGCGCCCGGCGAGGTCGTCGAGCCGGCGATGCCAGTCCCGGAGCGGTCGGGCCGGGTCCGTCAGGACGCGCCGGCGGCCGAGATCCGCGAGCCGCTCGGCGAGTCGCCCGACGCGCTGGCGCGCCGCCCGCTGGAGCCGGTCGCGGAGGCTCGCGAGGTGCGCCGTCAGCTGGGCTTTCTCGCGGACCACCAGCTCGGCCGCCGCCGAGGGTGTCGGCGCCCGGAGGTCCGCCACGAAGTCGGCGATCGTCACATCGGCCTCGTGACCGACCGCCGACATCACCGGAATCTTGGACCCGGCGACGGCCCGGGCCACGACCTCCTCGTTGAAGGCCCAGAGATCCTCGAGCGAGCCGCCGCCGCGCGCGACCACCAGGACGTCGAAGCCGCCCAGGCGATTCAGCACGTGGAGCGCGCGTGCGATCTCGCCAGCGGCCGTGTCCCCCTGGACACGCACCGGGTAGATCGTGACGTGGACGCCGGCGAAGCGGCGCGTGATCACCCGCAGGAAGTCACGCACCGCGGCGCCGGTCGGCGAGGTGATGAGGCCGACCCGCCGCGGGAACATCGGGAGCGGCCGCTTCCGGGCGGCGTCGAAGAGGCCCTCGGACTGGAGACGCGCCTTGAGCTGGTCGAAGGCGAGCTGGAGCGCCCCCAGACCCTTCGGCTCGAGGAGCTCGCAGACGAGCTGGTACTCGCCGCGGACGGCATAGACGTCGAGGTTGGCGAAGGCCAGGACGTGAAGCCCATCGGTGGGCGTGAACCGGAGCCGCCGGACCCGGCTCTTGAACAGGACAGCCCGGACCTGGGCGCCTTCGTCCTTCAGCGTGAAGTAGACGTGCCCCGAGCTGTGGACGCGGAAGTTCGAGATCTCCCCCTCGATCCAGACGCCGCCGAACCGCGCCTCGAGCTGATCCTTGATGGCGGCGGTCAGCTCCGAGACCGTGAGGATTCGGCGGCCCGGATCGGCCGCGAGCGACGCCATCTCGGGAACTCTCCCCGGCTCAGCCGAGCTCGGCCTGACGCCGAGCGGCCTGAAGGGTGTTCCGCATCAGCATGGCCACCGTCATCGGACCCACCCCTCCGGGCACCGGCGTGATCGCGCGCACTCGCGGGCTCACCGCGGGAAAGTCCACGTCCCCCACGACCTTGCCGGAGGGGAGCCGGTTGGTGCCGACGTCCACCACCACGGCCTCGGGCCGGACCATGTCGGCGGTGACGATCCCCGGCCGGCCGGCCGCCACTGCCAGCACCTCGGCACGGCGCGTATGCGCGCCGAGGTCGCGGGTGCGGGTGTGGCACATGGTAACGGTGGCGTGTCGGAGGAGAAGAAGCTGGGCCAGGGGTTTCCCGACGATCCGGGAGCGTCCCACCACGACCGCCTCGGCGCCCTTGAGCTCGATGCCGTAGTGGTCGAGGATCTCGAGGATGCCGGCCGGGGTGCCCGGAAGCACCTCAGGGTGGCCCGCGAGCAGTCGGCCCAGGTTTTCGGGGTGGAAGCCGTCCACGTCTTTCCGGGGATCGAGGGTGCCGATGACGCGATCCTCATCGATCCCGGGCGGCAACGGGAGCTGGATCAGGACGCCGTGGACGGCCCGGTCGGCGTTCAGCTCGCGGACGAGCGCCAGGAGGCTCGCCTCGTCCAGGCCCCGGGGGAAGAGATGGTCGCGGGCCACGATAGAAACGGCCTCGCAGGCGGCGCGCTTGCGCCCGACGTAGATGCGGGAGGCGGGGTCCTCCCCCACCAGGACGACGGCGAGCGTCGGCACGACGCCTCGGGCTCGGAGCTCCGCCACGCCGGCCGCCACCGCGCTCTGGATCTTGGCCGCCACCGGCTTGCCCTCGAGGATCAGCGCCACGCCCGCCCTCGCCCCATCCTCCTCCTAGCCTACCCCGAAAAGTCGCGCTGCACGCGCTCGATGCCGAGGGCGTGGCCCGACTCGGGATCGATGCGGATCACGGCCCCCTGGACGCGGGCGCGGCCGCGGGCGGGCTCGAAGCGGTTCGGCATCCCCGTGAGGAACCGCTGGATCGCCTGCTCCTTGGCGATGCCGATCACGGAGTCGATGGGGCCGGTGATCCCGAGGTCGGTGACATAGGCCGTCCCGCCCGGCAACAGGCGCTCGTCGGCCGTCTGCACGTGGGAGTGCGTGCCCACCACGGCCGACACCCGCCCGTCGAGGTACCACCCCATGGCCTGCTTCTCGGAGGTCGCCTCGGCATGCATGTCGACCACGACGACGGGTGTCTCCGCCCGCAGCCGCGCGACCTCCTCATCGGCCGTGAGAAACGGACAGTCGATGGCCGCCATGAAGACCCGGCCCTGCAGGTTGAGGATGCCCACCTTCTCGGCGCCCGCCTTGATCACCACCGATCCCACCCCCGGCGTCCCGCGAGGATAGTTGGCGGGGCGGAGGAGCAGGTTCTCCTTCACGATGTACTCGATGATCTCCTTCCGGTCCCAGATGTGGTTCCCGGATGTCATCACGTCCACGCCGCCGTCGAGAAAGCCGCGGGCCAGGGCCGGGGTGACGCCGAATCCGGCGGCGGCGTTCTCCACGTTGGCGACGACCAGGTCGACCTCGAGCTCGGTGCGGAGCCGCGGTAACACGTGAGCCAGGGCTCTTCGCCCTGGCTCACCGAAGACGTCTCCGATGCACAGGATACTCACCCGCTTCAACCGGCTACCCCTCTTCTCATCGGAGGGGGCCTCGACGGCCCCCTCCGAGGCCTCCCCCAGGACCGTTGCGGATGCGGGGCATCCGCTCGGAGCCTAGCGCGCGTATTCGACGGCCCGGTGCTCCCGGATGACCGTGACCCGGATGTGACCCGGATACTGCATCTCGGCCTCGATTCGCTTCGAGATGTCCTTGGCGAGCTGGTAGGTGTCCAGGTCCGAGACCTGGTCCGACTTGGTGATGATCCGGAGCTCGCGGCCGGCCTGGATGGCGTAGGCCGCCTCCACCCCCTTGAAGGACCGCGCGATCTCCTCCATGGTCTTGACTCGCTTGATGTAACTCTCCAGCACGTCGCGGCGGGCCCCGGGCCGCGCGGCCGAGACGCCGTCGGCCGCCTCGACCAGCACCGCCTCGATGGTCTCGGGCTCCTCGTTCTCGTGCCCGGACAGGATCGTGTTCAACACCGCCCGTGGCTCGTTGTAGCGGGTGAGGATGTCGATCGACAGCTCGACGTGGCTCCCCTCCTGCTCGTGGGTCAGGGCCTTGCCGATGTCGTGGAGGAGACCACAGCGCTTGGCCAGCTTGACGTCGGCGCCGATTTCCGCCGCCATCATCCCGGCCAGCCACGCCACCTCCTTGGAGTGCTGCAGGCAGTTCTGGCCGTACGAGGTCCGGAACTTGAGCCGGCCGACGAGCTTCACCAGCTCCGGATGAAGCCCGTGCACCCCGACTTCGAAGCAGGCCCGGTCGCCCTCTTCTTTCAGGTGCTGATCCATCTCCTTCTTGACCTTGTCCACCACCTCTTCGATGCGGGCCGGATGGATTCGGCCATCGGCGATGAGGCGCTGCAGGGCCAGACGCGCGATCTCGCGCCGCAGGGGGTCGTAGGCCGAGATGATGACAGCCTCCGGGGTGTCGTCCACGATCAGGTCGACCCCGGTGGCGAGCTCGAGCGCCCGGATGTTGCGCCCCTCGCGCCCGATGATCCGCCCCTTCATGTCGTCGGAGGGCAGGTCCACGATCGACACGGCGGTTTCCACCGTGTAATCGGGCGCCAGGCGCTGGATGGTCGTGGCCAGGACCTCGCGGGCCTTCCGGTCCGCGTCCTGCCGCGCTTCCTCCTCGAGGCGCATCCCGATCAGGATCGCCTCGCGGCGAGCCTCCTCCTCCATCTGGGCGAGCAGTCGCTGCTTGGCTTCCTCGGCCGTGAGGCCGGCTACTCGCTCCAGGGCCCGCCGCTGCTCGTCGATGAGGCCGAGGTGGCGCTCCTCCAGGGTCTTGACCGCCCGCTCGCGGACGGTCAGGGTCTCCTCCTTGGTCTGATAGTCGCGGTCGCGTCGGTCGAGCTGGTCGAGCCGACGGGTGACCTGATCCTCCTTCTGGAGGAGCCGGCGCTCGACCGCCTGGATCTCCTTCTGCCGGTCCTTGACCTCCTTCTCCAACTCGACGCGGACCTTGTAGACGACTTCCTTGGCCTCGATGGCGGCGTCCTTCAGCCGGGCCTCGGCGTTTCGCTGGGCCTCCTCCACGATCCCGCGGCCTCTCTCCGTGGCCTCGCCGATCCGCCGCTCGATCAGGGACTTCTGGACGAGCATCCCGCCCACCCACGCGAGCGGAACGCCGATCCCCACGATGGTCAGGATGACGATGATGGTCGGGTCCAGGTTGGCCACCTCCCGTCACGAGCCGGCGTCATGCGCCCTCCCGCGGCCGGCTCGCGCGAATGGGTCATTTGGCTAAAACCGCCCAATGTTACGCCATCTTGCGGCAGGAGTCAACGCGAGAAAGGGGTGGGGCGTGACCGGGGGTGGAAAAACACAACGGGCGGGGTCGTTGGCCCCGCCCGTCCTCTCGTTCCCCGCCTCTGCCGTGTGCTCGGGAAGTTCGAACCTGGCTGAAACCAGGTGGGCGCCCCGGTGAAGGCGTCAGGCTTCCCCTTCGCGGAGGGGCTTGCACACGGCCCCCACGCCGGGGCTCCCGTTTGCATTAGATTGGGCTCGCAACTTCACCTCGCATCACGAGCAGCGCAGGGAAGCCGATCGCTCCCATTAAGCACCGCCCTCCGACCCGCGGTCAAGGGCAAAGTCGCCCGGCCTCACCTGAGGACCGTGCCCAGACGCTCGACCAGGCTGTCCACCCGCGCGGCCAGCCCCGCCTCGCGGTCCCGGGCCCGGAACAGCTCGTCGACGACGTGGAGGCCGGCCAGGATCGACAGCCGCGTCGGCTCCTGAACACGCGCCTGCTCCCGTACCGTGCGGATCATGCCGTCCAGGTAGTCGGCGAGCCCGCGGATGTACTCCTGTGAGCTCGGACCCCGCACCGTGATCCGCTGCCCGAGGATCTCGACCTCGGCCCGCCCTTCAGCCATGCTGACCTCCAGTCCCCCGCGTTCGCCACAGGGGACGCAGCCCTCGGTCGGTGCTTCAGGTGCCTTCGATCCGGGCCAATTCTTTCAACATGCTCTCGACGTGCCCGAGGAGCGCCTGTCGCTCCTCCTGGAGGCGGCGGTGCTCGGTCTCGAGCCGGAGGAGGGCCTGCTCCTGCTGGCGCAGGGTGGCGGCTTCCCGGCTGAGCGCGTCGACGCGCTCGGCGAGCGCGGCGCGCTCCTCGGCGAGTCGGGTGTTCTCGGCCCGGAGGCGCTCGATCAGCTCGATCGCCCGCTGGACGTGCTGCTCGAGCAGCAGAAGGCGGCCCTCGGCGTCGGCCATCAGGTCTCCTCCCCGCCCTCGACCCCCCGCACCTCGGCTCCCAGGCTCTGCCGGAGCGATTCCACGACTTCCGCATGCATCGCGTTGACCTCCGCATCCGTGAGCGTCCGGTCCTCGGCCTGGTAGAGGAGCGAGTAGGCCAAGCTCTTCTTCCCGGCTCCCATCTGTTCTCCCGAGTAGACGTCGAACAGCACGACCCGCTTGAGCGCCGGATTGGGGATCGCCTGGATGGCCCGGCTCACCTCGGCGGCGGGCACGGCGGCCGGCACGATCACCGCGAGGTCCCGCTGGACGGCCGGGAAGCGCGGGAGCGGCCGGTGCGCGGGCGCGCGGCTGGGAATCCCCTCCAGGCGGTCGAGGGAGACCTCGGCGAAGAAGAGGGCGCTCGGCAAGTCGAAGGCGCGCTGCACCGCCGGGTGGAGCTCGCCGATCACCCCCACCGGCGAGCCCTGGACCACGAGGATGCCGCCGCGGCCCTCTTCGAGGTAGGGCGCCGCCAGCGGGCTGTCCGGGGCTTCCACCGTGACATCGCCCCGGCCGAGCGCCTCGACCACGGTCTCCACGGCGCCCTTGACGTCGAAGAGGTCGGCTCGCGCCTTGCCCGAGAACCATGCGCGCGGCGCGCGGAGCCCGGTGTGCACGATGCCGACCCGAGTGTCCTCGAGCGCCAGCTTCCCCGGCCCCTGCGACTCGAACACCCGGCCCACCTCGAAGAGCCGCACGTCGGGGGCCTGGCGGCGGACGTTCGTCGCCACCGCCTCCAGGAGACCGAAGAGGAGCGTCGGGCGCAGGATGGACCGGTCGGCCGCCAGCGGATTCTGGAGCGTCACGATCCGCGCGTCATCCGGCGGGCGGCCGAGGTGCGCCAGGTACGCCGGGTTGACGAGCGACAGCGTGATCGCTTCCTGGTAGCCGGCGGCCGCCAGGGCGCGGCGGACGGTATCCTGGGCGACGATCTGACGGGGCCGCCGCGTGAGGAAGAGGGCGCCCGCGGGGATCGTGGACGGGATCTCGCCGTAGCCCCAGACCCGGACGATCTCCTCGACGAGATCGTCCTCGAGGCTCACGTCGCGCCGGAAGCTCGGAACCGTCACCTGGAAGCCGCCCGCGCGCGGCGCGACCGGAAAGCCGAGGCCCTCCAGGATCTGCCGCGCGGTGTCGGCGGGCGGGCAGGCGCCGATGACGCGCTGGATCCGCTGGAGGCGCAGGCCCAGCTCGACCGGGGGGCGCGGCCGCGGGTAGACGTCGAGCACGCCTCGGGCGACCCGTCCGCCCGAGACCTCCGCGATGAGCCCGGCGGCCCGGTCCAGCGCGTGCCGGAGCCCCTCGATGTCGGCGCCGCGCTCGAAGCGGTAGGAGGCCTCGGTGGAGAGGCCGAGCGCCTTCGCCGTCCGGCGGATCGAGCCGGGCTTGAAGTAGGCGCTTTCCAGCAGGACCTGCCGGGTCGACGGGCCGACCTCGGTGTTGGCGCCGCCCATCACGCCCGCCACGCCGATCGCGCGCTCGGCGTCGGCGATCACGAGCATCGTCTCGGCGAGCCGCCGCGTCTGGCCGTCGAGGGTGACGAGGGTTTCGCCGGGGCGCGCGCGACGGACAACGATCCGATGCTCCACGAGGAGGTCTCGATCGAAGGCGTGGAGCGGGTGGCCGAGCTCCCACAGGACGTAGTTGGTGACGTCCACGACGTTGTTGATCGGCCGAAGCCCCACCGCCCGGAGCCGCTGGGCGAGCCAGGCCGGCGAGGGTCCCACCGCGACGTCGGTGATCGCCCGCGCCGCATAGCGGGGACAGAGCTCGGCGTCGTCGACGGTGACCGTGGCCAGGCTGTCCGCCGCCGGGTCAGCCTCGGCGATGGCCAGCGCCGGGACGCGGACACGCCCTCGGGTCACCGCGGCAACCTCGCGCGCGACGCCGAGGACCGAGAGGCAGTCGGGCCGGTTCGGGGTCACCTCGACCTCGAGGATCACGTCGTCCAGGGCGAGGTAGCCGACCAGGTCGGCGCCCGCCGGCGCGTCGGCGTCCAGCAGGAGGATCGCCGAGGCGTCCTCGCCGATTCCGAGCTCCGCCTCGGAGCAGAGCATGCCGTGAGACGGGGTCCCCTTGATGACTGCCGTCTCGACGCGGCGCTCCCCGGGCAGCACGGCCCCCGGCGGCGCAAACGCCGCCCGCACGCCTCTCCTCACGTTGGGCGCGCCGCACACGACGCTGAAGCGCTCGGATCCGGTCGAGACGGCGCAGACGGTCAGCGGCCCCCCGGCCGGATGCGAGGCCACGTCGGTCACCTCGCCCACGACGACGCCGCTGAGACGCGTGACGACGGGGGTCACGGAGGCCACCTCGATGCCGGCCATGGTGAGGCGCTCGGCGGCCTCGGCCGGTGTCGCCTCGGT
>DASYQW010000275.1 GCA_036005065.1 Candidatus Methylomirabilota bacterium
GGGCTACGCGGCCCAGATCCAGGGCCTCGAGAGGGAGATCCAGACCGAGGGCACCAAGAAGCAGGCCGAGCTGGCCAAGATGGACGCCGCCATCAAGGCGCTCCAGGACGAGCTCGACAAGCAGGCGGCGGTGCTGAGCCCGGAGGCGGCCGAGCGCAAGCGCCAGGACATCGTGAAGAAGACCCGCGATCGCCAGGCGTACGTCGAGGACGGCCAGCAGGAGCTGCAGCGCATGCGGGAACAGGCCGAGCAGAAGGCCCAGGGCCTGAACAACGAGTTCCAGCAGAAGATCAAGCCCCACATCGATGCCGTGGCCAAGGAGAAGGGGATCGACATCATCCTCACGAGCCAGGTCGCGTTGACGCTGAACCGGGAGTTCGACATCTCGCGCGACGTGATCACCAAGGCCGACGCCGCCGAGCGCGCCGCCCAGGCCGCGAAACCCGCCGCCCCCAAGCCCGCCGCCGCCGCGCCCCCCGCGGGCACGCCGCCGCCCACCGCGCCGGCGCCCAAGCCGACGCCGACCCCGACCCCGAGCCCACAGCCGTAGGTGGAGCCGGCCGCCGCCCCCGCGATCGACGTCGCCGGCCTGGTCCGCCAGATTCCCACCCAGTACCCGTTCGTGCTGGTGGACCGGGTCGTGGAGCACGATCCCGGCGGGCGGCTGGTGGCGATCAAGAACGTCACCGGCTCGGAGGAGTTCTTCGAGGGCCACTTCCCTGGCGCCCCGGTCATGCCGGGTGTGCTGCTCATGGAGAGTCTGGCCCAGGCGGCGGGGATCTGGCTGCTGAACAACGCGCCGGACCCGCGCGGCCTCGAGGTCCACGTGGTCGGCATCGACCAGGCCAAGTTCCGGCGCCCGGTCCTGCCCGGGGATCAGCTCCGGCTCGAGATCACCGTGCTCCGGCGGCGGGGGCCGCTCTGCCGCATACGCGGCGACGTGAAGTCGGGAGAGAACCGGGTCGCCGAGGCCAACCTGCTCCTGCGCGTGGCCTCACTGGAGCCGCCCGACGTCGATCCCACCGCCCGGGTCGCGCCCGGCGCGGTGCTGGGTCCGGGGGTGCAGGTCGGGCCGTACGCGGTCGTGGGGCCGCGCGTGCGCATCGGCGCGCGCACGATCCTCGCGTCCCACGTCGTCGTGGACGGCGACACGGAGCTCGGGGCCGACAACCACCTCTATCCCTTCTGCTCGGTCGGCCTCGCCCCCCAGGACAAGAAGTACCACGGGGAGCACACCCGGCTCGTCATCGGGGACCGCAACGCGGTGCGCGAGTTCGTGACCATCCAGCCGGGCACCGCCGGCGGGGGAGGGCTGACCCGCATCGGCTCCGACAACCTGTTCATGGCCTACGCGCACGTGGCCCACGACTGCCTCGTCGGCGACCACACCATCTTCGCCAACGGAGCCACCCTGGCCGGGCACGTGGAGGTGGCGGACTGGGCCACGATCGGGGCCTACTCCGGCGTGCACCAGTTCTGCCGGGTAGGGACCCACTCTTTCGTGGGCGGCTACACCGTGGCCACCAAGGACGTGCTGCCCTACTCCAAGACGGTGGGCAACCGCGCCTGCATCTACGGCGTGAACACGATCGGGCTCACGCGCCGCGGCTTCCCGGCCGAGACCATCGCCGCGATCCGCCGGGCCTTCCGCGTGCTCGTCCAGAGCCGCCTGAACACCAGCGAAGCGGTGGCGCGGCTGGAGGCGGAGGGATCGCCGCATCCCGAGGTGCTCGGGCTGGTCGAGTTCATCCGGGGGGCGCGGCGCGGCGTGATCCTGAAGCGCCACATCCGCCACCGGGTGTCCGAAGAAGCGTGAGCGCTCCGCCGCTCGGGCTGATCGCCGGCAACGGGCGGTTTCCCTTCCTGGTGGCCGCCGCCGCCCGGCGGGCGGGGCGGCGCGTGGTGGCGGTGGCGGTCAAGGAGGAAGCCTCGCCGGAGCTGGCCGGCAGCGTCGATGAGATCCACTGGGTCGGCCTCGGCCAGCTCGGCCGGTGCATCGAGGCCCTCAAGGCGGGCGGCGTGAGCGAGGCCGTGATGGCGGGACAGGTCCAGCACCGCCGTATCTTCTCCGGCATCGTCCCCGACCTGAAGCTGGCCGGCGTCCTGGTACGGCTCGCGGTGAAGAACACGGACAGCCTCATCGGGGGAGTCGCCGACGCGCTCTCGCGGGAGGGCATCACGCTGCTCCCGTCGACGGCCCTGCTCGACGACCAGATGGCGACGGCCGGCGCGATGAGCGGGCGGAAGCCCGGCGGCGACGAGCGCAAGGACATCGCGTACGGCGTCAGGGTGGCCCGCGCGCTCTCGGCCCTGGACCTCGGCCAGACCGTCGTCATCAAGGACCGGGCGGCGGTGGCCCTGGAGGCCATGGAGGGAACCGACGAGGTGATCCGCCGGGCCGGACGGCTCGCGGGGGCGGGCACGACTGTCGTGAAGCTGGCCAAGCCCAGCCAGGACATGCGGTTCGACGTGCCCGTGGTCGGCTCGCGGACGCTCGAGGCCATGCGCGAGGCGGGGGCGCGCGTCCTGGCGGTGGAGGCGGGCCGGACGCTCCTTCTCGACCGCGCGGCCCTCGTCGCCGCGGCCGACGAGGGGGGCATCGCCCTCTGGGGGATCGGTCCCGAGGCGCTGGAGGACGAGTGACCGTCCGCGTGGGCGTCGTCGGCGTCGGGGCCCTCGGCCAGCACCACGCAAGGGTGTACGCGGACCTGCCGGGAGCGGCGCTCGCCGGCATCTACGACGCGGACCCGTCGCGTGCGGCCGAGGTTGCGGCCCGCCATGGCGTGCCGGCATTCGCTCGGTTGGGGGAACTGGCAGAGGCGGCCGAGGCAATCTCCGTTGCGGTCCCCACGGTGGACCATCACCGCGTGGCCCGGACGCTGCTCGAGGCGGGCCGCGACGTCCTCGTCGAGAAGCCGATGACGGCGCGTTTGGAGGAGGCGCAGGACCTGATCGGCCTGGCCAGCGAGAAGGGAGCGATCCTGCAGGTCGGGCACATCGAGCGGTTCAACCCGGCGGTCGACGTGCTGCGCCAGGCCGTCCTCCAGCCGCGGTTCATCGAGGTCCACCGCCTCAGCCCGTTCTCCCCCCGCAGCCTCGACGTCGACGTGGTCCTCGACCTGATGATCCACGACCTGGACATCGTGCTCTGCCTGGACGGCTCGGGGGCGGTCCAGGTCGACGCGGTAGGGGTGCCCGTGCTCACCTCGAAGGTGGACATCGCCAATGTCCGCCTCCGCTTCGCGTCTGGCCTCATCGCAAACCTGACGGCCAGCCGCGTCTCGGCCGAGAAGGTGCGGAAGTTCCGGGTATTTTCCCCGAAAACATACATCTCAGTGGATTTCGCGGCTCGATCCGCTCAGGTTTATCGTCTGATCCAAGGGAAGGATGGACCGGAGATCACAACCGAGCGAACCGCGGCCCCCAACGAGGAGCCGCTCAAGCGACAACTGGCCGCCTTCGTGGCGGCGGTCCGGGAGCGAACGGCGCCGGCGGTGACGGGCGCCGACGGCCTGCGAGCGCTGGCCCTGGCCCACACCGTTCTCGGACGCATGACGGAATAGCGTAGAATACGTGGGCCGTCTTCGGCCTCGCCGAGTTTTAGTTCGGACGGCATCCCAGATCTTGTGAGACCGGGGCCAGGCCCCGCGACATCTAGTAGCGTCGGACCCGTTTTGGCGTGATTCATGCTATGGTTTGTTGTCGGCTTGGGGGACTGAGGTAAGCCGTGGGCCGCTTCGACCAGCGCCAAGGCTTCCTGATGTCCGCGATCGTGCACCTGATGATCATGATGGCGCTCATCAACCGAGTGGCGACCCGAGAGAAGGCCAAGGACTCGACGGCGAGCTTCGGGCCCGTCAAGGAACATATCTTCATGCCCTCCCGTGAGTTGCTGCGGCAACTCGCTCCGCCGCCGGCGCACCGGAGCCCCGCTCCCGTCCCCACGCCGCCCGCGCTTCAGGCGCGGCCCAAGGACCGGATCAGCATCGGGCCCCCCTCGGCCGACCGCGCGAAGGTGCTCGAGCTGAGGCGGGAGGACGACCTCACGAAGGTCCCGAAAGGCAAGCCCAACGCGCTTCCGTCGGCGCCCCCGACTCCAGCGCCAGCCGCCGCTTCTTCGCCGGCCCCGGCCACCGGGACGGGCGCCGAGGTCCGGCGAGCGGAAGGGCTCCGCCTTCCGGGCGGCCTCAACCAGCCGGCTCCCGGCGAGGAAGGCTCACGCGCCGGGGGCGCCAGCGCCCGGCCCACCCTGGCCGAGTCCCTGAGGAATCTCGATCAGCGCCTGGCCGACGTCGGCCCGCGCGGCCTCGAGAGCGGGACCGGCCAGCAGATGGGACCGCTCTTCTTCGACCCCGAAGGG
>DASYQW010000276.1 GCA_036005065.1 Candidatus Methylomirabilota bacterium
CGACCAGAACCACGCTCTTCTCGCTCTTCCGGCGCGGCCTCTATTACCCCATCAAGGTCCCCAAGACCTACACCTGGCGCGACTACGGGGACATCCAGTGGGCGGAAGGGATGAGCGCCGGTCACTACGACTGGGTGCGGGCCGCGCTCAAGCACTACCTCAAGACCGGCAACCTCGAGGCGCTCCGCTGGGGGATGGCGGCCGTGCGGAGCGCGGTGTCGGTCGACCACGCCTGGGCGAGCCCGAAGACGCCGGCCCTGAACGACTGGACGAACCTGGCCGGCTTCGCCCGGTACGAGAAGGGAAACCATGGCGGCGTCGATTTCGTCGCCCGCCCCACCCACTCCTGGCTCGAAGGCCTGTTCCTGGCCGCCGCCCTCACCGGCGATCCCTGGGTGCGCGAGGCCGCCATCGACATGGCCGAGGGGGACTGGCGCTTCTGGGGCGGGTCCAACCCGGCCTTCAGCGTGCCGCCGAGGGACTGGAACGCGCTGGGGGGAGAGGTCCGGATCGTGGGGTGGCCGCTGCTGGCCCAGGTGGTGACCTTCCGGGAGACCGGAGACCGCAAGTACTGGACCAAGGCCAGGGAGCTCATGGACGCGTTGCTGCTGGAGGAGGCCGTCTGGGGCCAGAAGGGATACATCGGGGACCGAAGCCGCTGGGGTTACGCCAACAACGTCTATCCCCTCCAGCACGGCTACACGGCCAAGGGGATGCTGGCCTTTGCCGACCTGGCCATGGCGCGGGGCGAGTGGACATCCGAATACGAGGCGCTCTTGACCCGCTGGGCCACCTGGCTGACCACCCCGGTCCCGAATGGCCCGTACTACCCGCCGACGGCCACGACCGCGGGCGCCTTCGCGTTCTACTGGTGCCCGCCCGGGTTCGCGTGCGCGAAGGCCACCTCCCAGCCGGAGGTCGCCTACAACGCCCTGGTCGTCGATCTGCTGGCCTGGCTGGCCACGCGCGACCCCGCGACCTGGACGCCCATCGCCCGTCAGGTCTTCCGCGACTATGTCTATCGCTCGGCCCATCCGGACCCGGCCATCGTCGGCTTCCTCACCAATCAGTACCCCGCGACCGAGACCAAGATCCTGGGCTGGATGCAGCTCTTCGGTGACCGCGCCGCGCAGTGGTGCAGCTCCCGCTGTTCCCCGACCCGCGAGCTGCGCGCATCGGAGGGCCCCGTGGGCACGCGCGCGGCGGAGAAGGGCGGGCCGAGCATGCCGGCCGCGAGGAGGCCGGGTGTTTAGGAGCATCGGAAGCAACTGGGCCGTGACGCTGGCGACCGTCGCCGTCGTCTACGTCCTCATGCCCTTCCTCCTCCGCACCCTCGGCGAGGAGGGCTACGGAACCTGGACCTTGATCACCTCCGTGACGGCCTATCTGAGCCTGCTGGTCCTGGGCGTGCCCATGGCCTCGGTCCGGTACTTCGCCCAGCACGCCGCCGAAGGCGACCGGCAGCGGATGAACGAGGCCATCGGGAGCTGTACCGGTCTCTACCTCATCATGGGGGCGGCCGCGCTGCTGGTGGGAGCCGGGCTGTTCGCCTTCTTCGACCTGACGTACGAGATCCCGGCCGCCTTGCGCTCCGAGGCCCGCCTCGCCTTCGGGCTGGTGGTGCTCCAGGTGTCGGCGGGCTTCGTGACGCAGATCCCCTTCGCCATCATGGCGGCCTACCAGGACTTCGTCCTTCGCAACGTGATCCTGATGGGAAGCCTTCTCCTGCGGCTGGGGCTCACGCTGGGGCTTCTGACCTTCAACGGAACCATGGTCTTCCTGGCCGTGATCCAGATCGCGTGCCTCGCCTTCGAGTTCTCGGTCTGCTGGTTGCTCGTCCGCCGGCGGTATCCGGGCATCCGCATGAGCCTCACCGACTTCGACCGGCGCATGGTGCGACGGATCTTCTCGTTCAGCCTCTACGTGCTGATGCTGAGCCTGGCCGGTCGTCTCGCCTTTCAGACGGACTCCCTCGTGATCGCCGCGTTCCTCGACGTGGGTCGGATCCCCTACTACGCCGTGGCCAACAGCTTCGTCGTCTACCTCATGGAGTTCCTCGTCGCGATCGCGGCGGTGGTCATGCCCATGGCCACCACGCTGAGCGCGCAGGGCAAGTCCGCGGAGCTCCGGGAGATGTTCCTCCGGTGGTCCAAGATCGCGCTGTCCCTCACGCTGATGGCCGGGCTCTTCCTCATGGTCCTCGGACCGAGATTCATCGGGTGGTGGATCGACCCCGCCTTCGAGGGACCGGCGGGAGAGATCTTGCAGATCCTCATGGTGTCCAGCCTGGTCTTTCTGCCCGTCCGGGGAGTGGCCCTCCCCATCCTCATGGGGCTGGGAAAGCCGGGACTGCCGACCATCGCCTTCCTGGCCGCCGGGGTTCTGAACCTCGGCCTGAGCCTGTTGCTCGTGCGCCCGCTGGGCCTTCCGGGCGTGGCCCTGGGAACGGCGGTCCCCAACGTCCTCTTCGCCCTGGTCGTGCTCGGGTACGCGTGCCGGGAGCTGCAGATTCCGTTCGTGGGCTACCTGCGGTACGTCGTCCCCCGGGCCGTCATCGGGAGTCTGCCGGCCCTGGCCCTGCTGCTCTGGTTCAGGCTGGGTCTCGAGGTTCACAGCGTGGTCGGCCTGGCCGGGGCTGGACTGGCCATGGCCCTCCTGTTCGGGGTGACCTGGGTCCTCTTCGTGTACCGGGACGACCCCTACCTGGATCTGAGGGGCCACCTGGCACGCCTGCTCGCGTGGAGCGCGGCGTGAAGCCCTTCTTCAGACTTCTAGGGCGGGCGGCCGCCGTGCTGCTTCCCGGTTGGCCGGAGCTCGGCGCCCGGTGGTGGCTGCGCCGTCGGGGCCGCTACTACGTGTGGCCCCCGGGCCTCAGGCTCCAGCTGAACCTGGACCGGGCGGCGCTGCCCGAGCTCGAGTCCCCGGTCCGATTCGAGATCAACCGGGATGGGGAGCGCGGAAGCGACGTCCCCACGGCGGAGAAGAACCTGTACCGGGTCCTGGTCGCCGGCGGAAGTCCCGTCGAAGGACTCTTCCTGGATCAGTGTTCGAGCTGGCCCGGCGCCCTCCAGCGTCGACTCGAGACGCCGGAGTCACTGCGAATTCTCGGAGCCTCCAGGGTGCATGTCGGCAACATCGGCCGCTCCGGCGTCGCGTCCCCGGCCCTGGACCTGATCTTCGAGCGCGTGCTGCCTCGGTACCGACGGCTGAACGCCATCGTCATCATGGTGGGCGGCAACGATGTCTTCCAGTGGCTCGAGAACGGCGCGCCGCCGTCGCTCCGACCGCGCCCGCTCCCGGCGTCCTGGGTCTTCTCCTGGCACCCGGAGGGACCGTTCGGCTGGCGGCTGTCGGAGCTGGCCCTGGTCGAGCTCCTCCGGAGACTCCGGCAGCGGGTGCTTTCGGGCGTCGAGGTGCGTGACCGAGCGGGGAAATGGGTGGAAAAGGCCCGCGCCATGCGGGCCCGCGCGAAGACGATCGACAGAATGCCGGACCCCACGGCCATGTTGAACCACTTCGACGACCATTTCCGGAAGCTCCTCCTGAAGGCCAGGGCCGGCGCCGATCGGGTGCTCGTGGTAAGGCAACCCTGGTTCGAGAAGGACTATAGCCATGATGAGCGGGCCCATCTCTGGCACGGCGGTGTGGGGAAGCCGTGGCGGGAGGAGGTCACCACCTACTACTCCATCGAGGTGGTCTGCCGGCTGATGGGTCTCATGGACCAGCGCGCGGCCCGGGTGGCGGACGAGCTCGGGATCGAACAGCTGGATCTCATGCCGATCCTCGAGCCGAGCCTCGAGACCTACTACGACTTCGTCCACTTCACGTCCACCGGGGCGGCGGCGGTGGCGGCGGCAGTGGCCGCCGCGCTTCTCCGGGGGGCGGCTTCCGTGATCGAGCAGTCCGGTCGGCGGTATGGCCACGACAGCCGGCGGGGTCGAGTGGCCGGGCCCGTTGATGAAGAGGCTCAAGACACCGCGGTTCAACGACTCTCGTCAGACCGCGGCAATTTCGTGCGAACGGGGAGGGTTTGATGTCAGGCAAGGCAAGGTTGATCGTCGGGGTCGGTATGCTCATGGTGCTCTGGCTTCTGGGCCCGGTGGCCGACGTCAGGGCTGACCAGCTGCCGGACCTCACCGTTTCATTGGACGCCCCGCGTGGTGTCGCCCTGGCCGGGGAAACCTTCTCGGTCATGGCCACGATTCAGAATATCGGGAATGCCGCGGCCCCGGGCTCCACCGTCCGCTACTCCCTCGAGGGAGTGGTGTTGCTGAACCAGACCCTGCCCCCCCTGGCGGCCCGCGGGAAAATCAGCGCCGCGGCCGGTCTGCCCATTCCGGCGGGGGCGGCTCCGGGGACCTATCGGCTCGTTGCCGAGGTCGACCCGAGCGGACTGATCCAGGAGCGGCGCGAGAACAACAACACCGCGGCGACAACGCTGACGATCAGCACCCCCCTGGTGGAGTGGGTGCTGGCCGACGGGACCGTGGTGAGCGCGAGGTCGGGGGCCCTCGGGCTCACGGGGGTGACGGTCGAGGTGCGGGGGACGCCCACCGCGCACGGCAAGCGGTACGATGTGCGGCTGCGGAACCGGACCGGGACCGACTATTCCCACACGGCGCTGCGGGTGCGGCTGCCGCGGGCCGGGACGGCGACCGCGGCGACCATCGAGGGCCTGACGGTGCCGGTGCCGGCCGAGGTCCACCAGGGGTGGGAGCCCAGCGCCCTGGCCGGCACCCAGTACGGCTTCGCCTACGCGATCACCAGCGGCGCGACCGTGCTCCGCCGCGTCGGCCCCAGCACCGTGGAGGGCCAGTGGGGCGGGCGCACCGCCGGCCTCGTCCGGATCGACGGCAACGCCTACCTCGTCCCCGAGTTCTGGGAGCGGCAGCCCCGGCGGATCACCGTCACCGCGACCGAGGTCGTCCTGACCCTCTTCGAGGGCGCCGAGCCCCTGCGGGCGGGGGAAGACGCGTGGGACCGCTTTGCCACCCTCGATGCCGCACTCGCCGACGCCACCGCCCTCGCCGAGACCGACGCCCTGCCCACCCTGCCCGCCGTCGAGCGCCAGGCGCTGATGGCCCGGTTCGGGATCGCGCCCGAGGGCTTGCCGGGCCTGGATCCCGAGGCCGAGGCGGCGCTCCGGCAGTACGACCGCTGGCAGGGCACCTCCTGGGACAAGGCCTATGCGACCGACAACCCGCAGACCGCGTGGCCGGGCGAGGAAAACTCGACCAAGACCACGCTCTTCTCGCTCCTCCGGCGCGGCCTCTACTACCCCGTCACCGATCCCAAGACCTACGCCTGGCGGGACTACGGGGACATCCAGTGGGCGGAAGGGATGAGCGCCGGCCACTACGACTGGGTGCGGGCCGCGCTCAAGCACGACCTCAAGACCGGCAACCTCGAGGCGCTCCATTGGGGGATGGCGGCCGTGCGGAGCGCGGTGTCGGTCGACCACGCT
>DASYQW010000277.1 GCA_036005065.1 Candidatus Methylomirabilota bacterium
GGACTGACGGTTCGCGGTGTGAACGGTGACGGGCTACCGCCCGTCTCGGTGTCCGAGGTAGGCGCTGCGGATGTGGGGCTGCTCGAGCAGCTCGGGTGGGGTGCCGCCGGAGACGATGCGCCCTTCCTCGAGAACGTAGGCGCGGGTCGCCAGCCCGAGCGCCTTGCCCACGTTCTGCTCGACGAGGAGGATGGCGACGCCGTCCCGATGGAGGGCGTCGACCACTCCGAAGACCGCGTCGACGATGGCGGGCGCCAGCCCGAGCGAGGGCTCGTCGAGGAGCATCAGACGCGGGCCGGCCATGAGGGCGCGGCCGATCGCGACCATCTGCTGCTCGCCTCCCGACAGCGAGCCTGCCGCCTGCCGGCGGCGGGCGCGCAGGACGGGGAAGATGGCGTAGACACGGGCCAGGCGCTCGGCGCGGGCGGCGCGGGCCGCGCGGACGTAGCAGCCGATCTCGAGATTCTCCTCCACGGTCATGCCCGTGAAGAGGCGCCGGCCCTCGGGGACGATGGCGATCCCCCGGCGGCAGATCTCATGGGGAGCGAGCCCGGTCAGGTCCTCGCCGAGGAAGCGGAGCCGGCCTCCGCGGACGGGCAGGAGGCCGGCGATCGCGTGGATGAGGGTCGTCTTGCCGCTGCCGTTCGGGCCGACGACCGAGACCAGCTCGCCCTCGCCCACGGTGAGCGACACGTCTCGCAGCGCGGTGGCGTCGCCGTAGGCGACCGCGAGCCGCTCGGCCTCAAGCATAGGCCTTCCCGAGATAGGCGCGGACGACGTCGGGATGCCGCATGACGTCGTGGGGGGCGCCGCTGGCGATGACCTGGCCGTAGTTCAGCACCACCACGCGGTCGGAGAGATCCAGGACGGCGCGGATGATGTGCTCGACGAACACGACCGTCGCTCCGCGGTCGCGGATCTGCCGAACGAGCCGGGCGGCGTCGGCCATCTCCGAGGCCGTCAGTCCCGAGAGCACCTCGTCGAGCAGGACGAGCCGGGGCTCGGAGGCGAGGGCCCGGGCCAGCTCCAGGAACTTCCGCTGGTGCAGGTTGAGGGCCCCGGGCAGCGCCTCCGCCCGGTCGGCGAGTCCGGTGAACTCGAGCCAGCGGGCGGCCTCGCGCTCGGCCGTCCGCCGGTCGTGGCCCGTCCGGCCGAACATGCCGGCGACCGCGACGTTGTTCCGGACGGTCAGCCGGGCGAACGGTCGCGGGATCTGATACGTGCGCGCGATGCCCAGCCCGGCGATCCGGTGAGCCGCCCGGCCGGCCAGCTCGACGCCGTCGAAGCGGATCCCGCCGCCGTCCGGCCGGTAGTGGCCGCTGACGACGTTGATCAGCGTCGACTTGCCGGAGCCGTTCGGACCGACGAGCCCGAGGATCTCGCCCTCCCGGACATCGAGGCTGACCCCGGCCAGCGCCCGCACCCCGCGGAAGGCCTTTCGGACGTCGCGGCAGACGAGCAGCGGCGGCGCGGAGGCGGGCGGGGGAGCGGGCCGGGAGGGCCCGTCGGGCGACCGCGCGGGAGCGCGCGCGGCCGGTCTCGGCGGGTGGCCGCGGGCCACGAGCCCGGTGATTCCGTTGGGCAGGAACAGAATCACGAGCATCAGCGTCAACCCGACCAGGGCGCGCCCCACCACGGCCGTCTCGCCACTCGTGAAGGCGTACATCAGCACGGTGATGAGCGTGGCGCCGACGGCGGGACCCAGCCAGTGCCGGGCGCCACCCAGCACGCTCATCAGCACCACGTAGAGAGGGACGACGATGGAGAACGTCTCGGCCACGGTGACGTAAGTGACGAACATGGCGTGGATGCCGCCCGCCACGCCGGCGAGGCCGGACGAGAGACCGAGGGCGACCAGCTTGTAGCGGTAGGTGGGCACGCCCATCACCTCCGCCACGTCCTCGTCGTCGTGGATGGCGAAGAGCCCCACCCCCCAGCGCGCGCGGACGACGGCGTAGGCGGTCGCGATCGAGCCCAGGGCGACGCCGAGACCCAGCAGGTAGAGGGTGGCGGTGGCTGACCCGGCGACCCGGGGCAGGGGAACCCCGCTCAGGTAGACGCCGGGCCCACCGTCGATGCGCGTGTTCAGGACGATGGTGGCGAGGACGAAGGTCACCGCGAGGGTGAGGAGAGCGAACAGCTCACCCCGGAGGCGCCGCACCCGGAAGACCACCGCTCCCACGCCCATCCCGAAGAGCGCGGCCAGGAGCCCGGCCGGCGGCAGGGTCAGGAAGAACGGCACGCCCCAGCCGGCGGCCAGCGTCGCCGTCGTGTACATCCCGGCCCCGAAGAACGCGCCGTGACCGAAGCTGAAGTACCCGGAGAACCCGCTCAGGATGGTCCAGCTCGTCGCGAGGGCCACCCAGTGAAAGACGAGGTAGAGGAACGACTCGTAGAAGGCCGGCACCTTCAGCGCGGGCAGCACGGCGAGCGCGAGGCCGAGGGCTCCCACGGCGACGGGCGGGCCCAGACCGCGCGTCGGTGGCCACCGCATTGGTCGGCCGCCCGCCTAGACTCGATCCGGCCGGAGCAGCAGGACGAGGATCAGGAGCGTGAAGGAGACGAGCGGGGCCCAGGCCGGGGTGGTGAGGGCCATGGTCAGCGCCTCGCTCACCCCGATCACGATCCCGGCCACCAGCGGTCCCAGCGGATTGCCCAGGCCGCCGATGATCACGGCGGCGAACACGACCCCGATCCAGGCGTAGATCTGGGCGGGGGCGAGCGTGTAGACGAGCGCCACGAAGGCGCCGGCGACGCCCGCATAGGCGGCCGCGATCCCTGACAGCACCAGCGCGAGGCGACGATGGTTCACCCCGAACGCGGCCGCCATCAGGGGATCCTCGGCGCTCGCCCGGATGGCCTTGCCCACCCAGGTGAAGCGCAGCCAGGTCCACGTGAAGCCGGCCAGCACGACGGCGGTCGCGAGGGCGAGCAGCTCGGCGAGCGGAATGAAGAGTCCGCCCGCCCGCAGGGAGACGGCGCTGTAGACCGTCTCCAGGCGGCGGTAGTCGGCCGTCCAGATCCACTGGATCAGGCTCTCGATGATGACCGTCAGGCCGAACGTGACCAGGAGCGAGCTGAACTCGGTGACCCCGAACCGGGCGAAGAGCATCTGGAGCAGCACGCCGAGCGCGAAGAACGCGGGCGGGATGAGGAGCAGGGTGAGGAGTGGGTCCAGGCCGAATCCGGACGCCAGGGCGTAGGTGAGGTAGGCGCCCAGGAAGGCCAGCGCGAAGTGGGCGAGGTTGATGAGACGGAGCAGGCCCCAGGACAGGCTGAGGCCCATTCCGAGAAGGCCGTAGAGGCCGCCGACGAGGATCCCGGACAGGACCGACTGTCCGAGGAGCGTGAGGCTCGGCACGGGCGGTGCGCGGCTCAGGCCGGCGGCACCGTCACGGAGCGACGAGCTGGGTTCCCGGCGCCGCGTATTCCTTCGGCCAGACGACCACCCACTTTCCCTCCTGTACCTGCTTCACCTTGGAGAGGTCGTCGCCGTAGTTGTTCGGACCGTCGAAGCGGAGCTTGCCGATGATCGTGTCCACCCGATTGGTCTTGAGCCACTGGGCCAGCGCCTTGTCGTCCAGGCTCTTGGTCGCGGTCACGGCCGCTTCCAGAAGCTGCCAGGCCGTGTAGGAGGCCGCGGCCTGAGCGTCGACGGCCGGGTAGGGCAGCCCGGCCCTGGTCGCCCGCTCGCGGAAGAGCTTGACGAGTTCGGCCGCCGCCGGAGCCTCCGTGAACGGCGGGTGCTCCTCGAACACCGTCGTGGAGAGGGCGTTCTTCCCCTCGGACGACTTGGCGAGCGGTCCCGGCGCCGGGTAGAGATAGAAGTGGCTGCGCGGCGTGTAGTCGATCTTCTTGAGCGCCTCCAGGATCATGTTCCCATCGAGTCCGATCGCGCCCACCCAGAGAAAGTCCGGATTCGCGTCCTTGATCCGCGCCGCGATCGGCCCGAAGTCCCGGGTGCCGAACTCGAACTCCAGGTAGAGCACCTCGCGGAGGCCCCGCTTCTGCGCCACCTCTCGAGCGCCGGCGGACATGAAATGTACGGAGGGGAACTTGTCGGTCACGATCGCGATCGACCGGGGCGGCTTCGCCGAGGCGGCCAGCGCGTCGAACAGGAGGTTCGGGAAGGTCCGGGCGGGCTCCGGACCGATCGCCCAGGTGGGGAAGTGCCGCTCGTACTTCGCCAGGTGGGGAATGCCGAAGGTGTGGTGGATCAGCAATTTGTCGTAGCGCTGCGCCACCCCCATGGCGGAGAGGATCGCTCCGGTGGCGTAGGGCCCGATGAGCAGGTCGACCTTGTCGACCGTGATCAAGCGTTCGTAGAGCGTGCGGGCCAGGTCGGGCTTGGACTGGTCGTCGAGCAAGACCCACTCGACGGGACGCCCGAGCAAGCCGTTCTTGCGGTTCACCTGCTCGACGTAGATCTCCCCGGTGATCTTGTGGACGAGAGCGGTCGCCGCCAGCGGCCCCGTGAGTGCGAGCGTGCTGCCGACGCGAACCGGCGGGCCGGCCGGCGCCGCTGTCCCCGAGACCGGCAGCGTGAGCGACAGTAACAGGAACGCGGCCAGCGTGGCGTGGCTCGGGACCATGGGCGTCATGACGAACCTCCTCTCGTTCGGCACGACTCTATACCAGCCTCGCCGCGGGCGGAAGCCCCCTTGCCTGCGCCGACCGCTGTGGTAGCCTCGAGCCGTGCTGAACGCGACCCGCGAGCTCGTGCTGCCCACGACCATCACCGGCTCCTACCCGCGGCCATCCTGGTTCGTCGAGGGCCTGCGTGGTCGAGCCTTCAAGGAGGCGCTGGGCGACAGCGTCTTCCGGGAGCAGTACCTGGACGCCGTGCACTGTCTCATCGGCGAGCAAGTCCGCGCCGGGCTCGACATCGTGACCGACGGCGATTCCCGCTTCGACCTCACCGTGGGCGGACGCTCCTGGTTCTACTACCCCATCGAACGGCTCTCCGGCATCACCGGCCACGTCGATCGGACGCCGGCGTCGGGCTGGACACTCACGCCCGGCCACATCCTCTACGAAGTCATGGAGGCCTACCAGCCGGCCGTGGTGGGCGCCAAGATCGAGCCGGGCCCACTCGAGTACGTCGCGCTCTGGCGCATGGCGCAGCGGTTCACCGAGCGGCCGGTGAAGTTCGGGGCCATCAGCGCCCAGACGCTCGCCAAGATGCTCGTGAACCGGCACTACGCCTCCGAGCGCGAGCTGATTCTCGACGTGGCCGATGTCTTCAACGCCGAGCTGCGGGCGGTGGCGGCAGCCGGCTGCCGCGTGATCCAGGTCGAGGAGCCGCGCCACCACAGCGCCACCGCCGACGGCGGCGCGACGGACAGGGACCTGCAGTTCTTCACCGACGCGATCAACCGCGAGATCCGGGGAGTCGAGAGCGAGGTCTGGCTCCACACCTGCTGGGGCAATCCGAACCAGCAGCCGCTCTACTGGGAGCGTCCCTCCTACGAGCGGGCGCTCCCCTACCTGCTCCAGACCGACGCCGACGTGCTCACGCTCGAGTGCGCCTCGACGGGCGGGCGCGACCTGCCGCTGCTGGGCCGGTACCGCACCGAGAAGAAGATCGCGATCGGCGTGGTGAGCCACACGTCGACAGCCGTGGAGCCGCCGGAGGTGGTGGCGAACCTCATCCGCAAGGCGCTCGAGTACGTGCCAGCCGAGCGGCTGATCCTCTCGACCGACTGCGGCTTCGGCCGCGAGGGGCTCGCCCGGCGGATCGCCTTCTACAAGTGCGTCGCCATCAACCTGGGCGCCAACCTCGTCCGCCGCGAGCTCAAGCTGCCCGAGGTGCCGATCCCCGCCGCCGATCCGCGCTTCACGCTCGC
>DASYQW010000278.1 GCA_036005065.1 Candidatus Methylomirabilota bacterium
GCGGGCCGGCTTCTTCGTCGGGCAGTCCTCGGGCGCCTACATGGTGGGCGTGGAGCGCGTCGCTCGTCGCGAGCGGCGGGGCCGCTTCGTGACGGTGTTCAACGACATCGGGGAGCGCTACTTCTCGACTCGCCTGTGGGATTGAGCCGACGCCGGGGGCCAGCTCGCCCTCTGCGCCCGAACTCTGTTCGCGCTCGGCCGCCCGACGCGGTATAGTCTTTCCCCGGTAACGGCACCGGTCGGCTCGACACAGGTACGCACGCACCCATACAGGAGGGCCGCCATGGCGATGCAACCCGCACTGTCCTCACGTCTCTCCCGTCGCCGTTTCCTGACGGGGGCCGTCGCCGCCGGCGTCGCCGGGCTCGGCACGGGGCTGTCGCTCCCCCTCCACCCCTCCGCCCGGGCGTGGGCGCAAGCCTTGCCGACCCCGGATGAGGCGCTCAAGGCGCTGATGGACGGCAACCAGCGGTTCGTGACCGGCACCATGACCTCGTTCGAACGGGACAAGGAGATGCTGCGGCAGAAGACGGCCCTCAGGCAAACGCCCTTTGCGGCCATCCTCTCGTGCGCCGATTCCCGCGTGCCCGTCGAGATCGTCTTCGACCAGACCATCGGAGACCTGTTCGTGGCCCGCGTGGCCGGGAACGTGGCCTCCCCGGAAATGATCGCCAGCCTGGAGTACGGCACGATCGTCCTGGGTGCCCGGGTGCTCATGGTGCTCGGCCACTCGGCCTGTGGGGCCGTGACGGCGACGATCGCGGCCCGGGCCGTCCCCGGACAGATCAGCGGCCTCTACTCGTTCATCCGGCCCGCCGTCGACCAGGCCGGCACGGACCCGGAGGCGGCCAGCAAGGCCAACGTCAAGTACCAGGTCGGGCTCCTCCGGCGGGCCTCGCCCGTGATCGCGGGCCTGATCGGGGAGAAGAAGTGCCGGGTCGTCGGCGCCTACTACGACGTCGCGAGCGGCGCGGTCACGCTCCTCGAGCCCTGATTCCCACGCGCAGGGAATCACCGACGCCCTGACGGTTGCCGGTCCCTCCGAGCGGCGGCTTAGCCGCCGCAACGGTCCTGGAGGAGGTCTCGGAGGGGGCCGCCGAGGCCCCCTCCGAGAAACTATCGGATCGCGCCCCGGCGGCGCCACCAGCCCTGCACGAGACCGTCCACGACCTCGGCGAGCTGGGCCAGCGTCCGGCACTCCCGCACCACGTCGCAGTGAGGCGCGTAGAGCGGCATCACCGAGTCCCCGACGCCCCAGCCCCACTGGCCCTCCGGGTTGAGCCAGATGATCCCTTTCACGCGCTCGCGCATGAGCCGGAGCGTCCAGGCCTGGGGGTCGTTGTAGTTGTTGCGGGCATCCCCCAGGATCAGCAGCGTGGTCTTCCGATCGAGCCGCTCCACCGATTCCCGGCAGAAGCGGGCGAACGCGTAGCCGAAGTCGGAGCGGCTGTGGTAGTCCACCCGCGCGCCGCCGAGGGCGTACTCCACCGCCCGCTCGACGGGAAGGGATCGGAAGGCCTCGGACACCTCGGCGATCTCGGAGACGAAGGCGAAGCTCTGGACCTTGGAGAAGCAGTCCTGGAGGTTCCAGACGAGCTGCAGCATGAAGCGAGAGGCGTTGCGGACGGAGTCGGAGACGTCGCACAGCGTGACGAGCCGGGGCTTCTCCCGATGGCGGCGGCGCCACTTGAGCTCGAGGGGTACCCCGTCATACTGGAGGCTCGCCCGCACGGTGCGCTTGGGGTCGAGCTTCCCCCGCTGCTCGCGGCGCTGCCGGAGCGCCAGCGCATCCTTGATCTTGCGGGCCAGCCGGGCGACCACGGCCTTCATCTGGGCCACCTCGTCGGCCGACAGGGTGAAGAGCGGCTTGTCGGCCAGGAGCTCGCGCCGCAAGCGCTCCTCGTGCCGGTAGCCCCGGCGGTGGAGCTCGCGCTCGACGTGCTGGCGGATCAGCCGCCGGAAGGCCTCCAGCCGAAGCTCCATGTAGGTCCGCAGGCGGGCGAGGGCCCCGGGATCCATGCCCTGCGCCTCGGCTGCCGCGATCAGGGCTTCCAGGTCGCCCTCGATGGCCTCCCACGGGAACTGCTCCCAGATCCGGCGCGAGAAGTAGCCCACCTGCAGGAAGTAGAAGAGCCGCTCGAGCCCGACCCCCCGGCCGCCCCGGCGAATGGCCAGCTCGAGTTCGGAGGCCTCGGCGAGCAGCAGGAGCTCCGTCAAGGGATCCAGCTCGGGCGAGCCCTCGCCGAGCAGCCGCTCGAGGAGTCCCTGAGCCCAGGGGTCCTTGCGGCCCAGGGCCTTGGCGGTCTCGGCACCGAGGGCCTTGAGGTCGAAGAAGTAGAGATCGAAGAGGCGATTGAACGCCGGGAGGTCGCGGGCCTCCTTGACGAGGGTGGCGGCCAGGGCCGCCCGGAAGCCGTCGCGGTCGGCCAGCCCCACCTCGGCCGCCGCCTGGAGCGCGTCGAGCGCCTCCATGGTCGACACGCGGATCTCCGCGCGCCGGAGGTCCCCGACGAACTCCAGGATCCGATCGTCCATCTATGAGCCGGGGAGTCCCGCGGCCTCCCCCCTCGGGCTCAGAGATTGTCCTCGGGCAGCACCTGGCGCTCGTGCACGATCAGGGACTGGCCCGCGAAGCTGAGAAAGCCCTGCTGGGCGAGCTGCCGGATGAGGCGTGAGGTCGTGGCCCGGGTGGTCCCGGCGAGCGCCGCGATGTCCCGCTGGCGGGGCGCCTTCGGGAAGATGAGGTGCGGCCCCTCGCGCCGGCCCTGGCGGGCGCCGAGCTGGAGAATCGCCCGCACGATCCGGCCGGCCGCGTCCACGGTGGCGAGCGTCGCGATCTGCTTGTCGGCCTCGCGCAGCCGACTGGAGACCTCGATGAGCAGCTTGCGCGCGATGGTGGTGTTCGTCTCCAGGAGGCGGAAGAACGCCTCCTGCGGCAGCTCCAGGAGCTCCGACCGCGTCGCGGCGATGGCGTCGGCCGAGCGGGGCCGCCCGTCGATCAGGCTCAGTTCCCCGAAGTAATCGCCGGGGCCCAGCTCGGCCAGGACGACCTCGCGCCCCTGCCGAGACAGGGAGATCTTGATCCGTCCGGCCCCGACCAGGAAGAAGGAGCGTCCCGGATCGCCCGCGTGGAAGACGTAGGCGTCCTTCGGCACGTCGCCCCGGCGGAGCACGCTGGCCAGGGCCAAACGCTCGCCGAGCGACAGGTCGCCGAAGAGGGCCGTCCGCTTGAGCATCGCGGAGACGACGGTCTCCGACATCTCTTCCCTCCCTCGCGGCTCCTCGGGCGGCCCCGACTCGCTGGCAGCTAGCCGGGGTCCGCGAGGACCTTGTCGAGGCTCGCCTTCACCCGCTCGAGGTCCCGCTCGTACTTCACCAGCAGCGTGAGGGTCGATTCGACCAGGCCGGGGTCGAGCCGGTCGGCGTTGAGGATCACCAGCGACCGGACCCAGTCGAGGCTCTCCGAGATCGACGGGGCTTTGCGGAGCTCCATGGCCCGGATCCGCTGCACCGCGGTCACGACTTCCCTGGCGAGCCGCTCGGAGACCTCTGGCACCTTGAGGCGGATGATGGCCAGCTCTTCGGCCGCCGTCGGAAAGTCGATGAACAGGTGGAGGCAGCGGCGCTTGAGCCCGTCCGTCAGCTCACGGGCGTTGTTCGACGTCAGGACGACCAGCGGCAGGTGGCGGGCCTTGATCGTTCCCAGCTCCGGCACCGAGACCTGCCAGTCGGACAGCACCTCGAGCAGGAAGGCCTCGAACTCGACTTCGGCCTTGTCGATCTCGTCCACCAGCAGCACGGAGGGCTCCTCGGCCATGATTGCGCCCAGGAGCGGACGGGGCGAGAGGAACCGGTAGGAGAAGAAGGCGTCCTCTTGCCGCGCCACGCGGTCGACGGCGTCGGCCAGCGACGGCGCGTCCTGGATCAGCTCGCCGATCCGCTCGCGCAGGATCTGGGTGTAGAGAAGCTGCTTGGCGTACTTCCACTCGTACAGCGCCTTCGCCTCGTCCAGCCCCTCGTAGCACTGGAGCCGGATCAGCGGGCGGCCGACCGCCTCGGCGAGGACCTTGGCCAGCTCAGTCTTCCCCACGCCGGCCGGGCCTTCCACCAGGATCGGGCGGCTCATGCGAGCCGCCAGATAGACGACGGTGGCGATCCGCCGGTTGGCGATGTACTGGCTCGCCTGGAAGCGCTCCTGGACCTGCTCGACGGACGCGAACATGCGTGTCTCCTCGGGAACCTGCGAGTCGTGCCCCGGCATCTCCAGGCCCACGCACGCCCATGGATGATACCGCGGCGCCGCTCCGCGCGCCAGTTCCGGCTGGCCCGTGCCAGCCGCCGCGGCGCGCCATCCCTTGTCCCAGGTGGGAGGGCGGGGTACGCTGGGCAGCGTGACCGACCCGGACGCGGACGCGCGCCGCTACCACCGCCGGCAGTTCGTCCTCACGGTCGCCGACTTCGGCCTGACCGTCGCGCTTCTCGTCGCCTGGCTGTGGAGCGGGGCGGCCGCCGGCTTGGCGCGGACGCTCGCCGCTCGACTCCCCCCTCCCGCCGTCGTCGCGCTGCTGTTCCTGGCGCTCGGCGCCTCCAGCCTGGTGCTGGCGGCCCCGCTCGACCTGCTCCGGGGGTACATCCTCCCCCGCCGGGCCGGCCTGCTCGACCAGTCCCTCGGGGGATGGCTCGCCGACAAGGCCAAGGCGCTCGTCCTGGGCGGCGCGCTCGGGCTCGGCGCCGTCGAGCTCATCTATAGCCTGCTCGCCTGGAGCCCCGACTGGTGGTGGCTGTGGAGCGCGGCCGGGCTGGCCGCCGCCAGCGTCGTGCTCACGGCGGCGGTCCCGGTCTGGATCGTGCCGCTGTTCTACCGCCTCACGCCGCTTCAGGACCCGGAGCTGCGCGAGCGCCTGCTCGCCCTGGCCGCCCGGGCGGGCGTGCTCGCGGCCGAGGTCGCGGTGGCCGACTTCTCACGCAAGGGACGCACCGCCAACGCGGCGGTGGTGGGGCTCGGCCGGACCCGCCGGATCCTGGTCAGCGACACGCTGCTCTCGAGCTTTCCGCCCGAGGAGATCGAGGTCGTCCTCGCGCACGAGCTCGCCCACCACGCGCGCGGGCACCTCCACCAGGCGCTGTCCCTCCAGGGCGTCCTGCTCCTCGTGGTGTTCGCCGCCGCTCACGCGGCGCTCGCCCTGGCCGGGGCCCCCCTCGGGCTCACCGGCATGGCCGACCCGGCCGGCCTGCCGCTGCTGGGACTCATCCTCACGGCGCTCGGCCTCCTGGCGACGCCGGTCGCGGCCGCCTGGTCGCGCCGGTTGGAGCGCGAGGCCGACGCCGCCGCCCTCGACGTGACGCGGGCCCCCGGCGCCTTCGTGGCCGCCATGGAGCGGCTCGGCCGGCTGAACCTCGCCGAGCGGCGGCCGAATCGGCTGAAAGAGCTGCTCTTCGCGACGCATCCATCGCTCGAGCAGCGCATCGCCCGCGCGCGGGCGGCCGCCGAGCGCCTGGCGGGGGCGGCCTAGCCGTGTGTCGGAGCAGCCCGGCGCCGACCATCGAGCGCGTGGTGCATCGAGGAGTGCTCCGAGCGGCGGCTTCGCCGCCGCCACTTTGGGTGCGCGCGCCTCGGACGGCGGGGCCCCAGCCCCGCGACGTCTTGCGGCGCGCCGTTAGGGGGGGCATCGGGGGGGTCTTCCGAGACCCCCCCGAAATCGACCTAGCGGCCTTCGGCGACGATGCGCGCCCAGATCCGGTCGATCGCGCCCCGCAGCTCCGGACTCGCGGCCGCCCGCTGAGCGTCCAGGTACTCTTTGGCCGCCCGCCCCAGGACCAGGAGCGACTGCTCGGCCATGCCCCGGACCACCGGGTCGGGATCGAGGAGCTTGGTCGCCTGGCAGATGGGGCGGATGCCCTGCTTGAGATCGTCCGTCTCGGCGACGCTCTGAAGCTTGCCGTCCGCGCCGAAGGTCAGCGTGGCCCGGATCTCGCCCCGATTGCCGGCTTCGGGCCTGACCCGCGCGCGCGCCGTCACCGCGTAGCCGCCGCCCACGGCCGTCGTGACCGCCGGGGCCTTGTCAGCCGCGGCGAATGCGAGGAAGCCGTCCTGGTGGAGCTCCTCGGACAGACGCAGCCAGGCCCGGGCCGCCTCCCGCGCCTGGGACGTCGTCTTGACCGGCGAGAGTGCCGCCCGGAAGAACGCCTCCAGCGCCTGACCATCGGTCAGGTGTTCGACCGCCTCGTCCGGCCGCACGACGAAGAGATTGTTCGCCCGCAGGGGCTCGGGGGGGACCAGCCCCACCGGATACTGCTGGAAGCGAAGGACATAGAAGAGGTGGCCCGGGAACGCGCGCGACAGGGCCGTGCTGCGAACGGGGACGAGCTTGCGATCCGCCGCGATCTCGCGGCCCGCTCCTCCCGTGAGCGCGGCGAGCTTCCCTTCGACCAGCCGGCGCCCGCGCTCGTCGGCGGCTCCGGATTGCTTTGGCACCCCCGGGCGCCCCGTTTCCTCGGCCCGCGCCCCGCCGCCGCCGAGCGCCACCACGACGGCAAGGGTGAGGGCACCGATCAGCTTGACGAACATCGCCGCCGGCACCTCCGGCAGTTTTTCCCAGTATACCGCCCTCCACGCGGATCACGCCGGCGCCCGCTCAGCGCAGGCCCCGCGCCAGACGGCGACTTTCGGGCCGCATCCGGAGCCACACCGTCGACGCGAGGCCGGCCGCCCCGCCGAGGCCGAGGAGACCATAGGCCCAGCCCCAGTCCGTGTACGGCCGGCCGGTGTTGGTCACGTCCAGGACCACCCCGAACGCGGACTGGGCGGCGGCGCCCGCCGCGAAGCCGACCAGCGAGCGAAGGGCCAGGGCCGAGCCCAGGACGTGGGGAGCCACCGCTTCGGTGAGGCCGACCGAGAGGACCGGGGAATCGCCGACGGCGCTGAAGCCGTAGACGAGCCCCACCAGCAGCAGCACCCAGAATGGCGCCGCGGTGAGCCAGCCGAACATGAGGGAGCACGTCGTGCTGACAGAGAGCATGGCGATGATCACCGTCGTCCGTCCGAAGCGGTCGGAGAGATAGCCGGCGGTGAGCGAGGCGATGAACCCGGTCAGGTGGAAGAGCGCCGTGACCCGGGCGCCGCCACCGGTCGCCCGCCCGAGGTCGAGGCCCTCCCGCATGAGCGCCGCCGACAGGAACGCCGGGGTCCAGGCCCACATCCCGAGCAGCTCCCACGAGTGGAACGTGTAGGCCGCGATGAGAAGGAGCGCCCCCGGGTTCCGCAGGACCTCCGACGCGAACCCCTGCCCCGCCGCCCGAGGGTGAATCCGGGTCGGCATCCCCCGAACGCTCCAGGCGGCGATCACCGCCGCCGCCACCGGGCCGAGCGAGGCTGCGATCAGGGCCCACCGCCAGCCGCTGTGGGCCAGCACGAGCCCGGTGAGCAGCAGGGAGCCGGCATAGCCGATCGAGGTGGCGGCCAGGAAGAAGCCCGTGGCCCGCCCGCGGGTGGCCGGCGGAAAGCGGTCGGCGAGCAGGATGAGCCCGGGCGTGTAGTTGCCACCGATCAGCAGGGCGGTGAGGCCATAGAGAAGAGCGGCGGAGAGCGGCCCGTCGGCGAAGAGGGCGAAGGCCATCGCCGCTGGCGCTCCGGCCAGGCTCGACCACAGAAAGACCGGGCGCGCCCCGATGCGGTCCGCGAGCAGGTTCCAGGTGACGAGCGAGATCGCGTAGCCGATCTGGAAGGCGGAGGCGACCGACCCGGCGGCGGCCGCCGACATGTCCCACTCCTTCTGAAGCACCGGGAGGACCGCGGCGTAGCTCGTGAAGACCAAGGCCATGAGGAAGCGCGAGAGACAGATTCCGGCCAGCCAGATCGCGTCCGCGCGCTCGGGCGCCCGCGCCATCGAAGGGGAGAGACCGGTCCGGGGCTACTTCTGGCCCGGAGCCGAAGGTCGGGAGGCCCGGGGCCCGAGAGGGATGACTCCGCCATCCACGAAGAGGGTCGACCCGGTCGTGGCCCGGGCCTCGGCCGCCAGGAACACGGCCGCTTCGGCCAGGTCCTCCACCTGGGGGATGTCCGGGGTCGAGACGGCCCGGCGCCCTTCCTCGTAGACCTCGGGCGGCCAGTCGACGAAGCCGGTGTCGACCAGGCCCGGGGCCAGGTTGTTGACCCGAATGGTCGGACCGAAGGCGCGGGCCAGCGATCGGGACAGCGAGGTGAGCCCCGCCTTGGAGGCGCAGTACGCCATCGAGGAGCCCATCCCGTGGAAGGCGGCCACCGAGGTCACGTTGATGATGACGCCTCGTCCCTGTCGTTGCATGTAGGGGATCGCGTGCTTGATGCAGTACCAGGCGCCGAGGAGGTTCACCCCGAGGGTCTTCTGCCAGACCTCGTCGGTGAGGGCCTCCAGATCCGTGTGCGGCGTCGGCCGGGTCCAGCCCGCGTTGTTGACGAGGATGTCCAGCCGGCCCCACTCCTTCGCCACGGCTTCCACGAGCCGGCGGGCGTCCGCCTCCTTCGACACATCGCCCTGGAGAGCGACGGCGTGACCGCCGGCGGCCTTGATCCGGCGGGCGGTGTCCTCGGCCTTGTCGCGGGACTTCGAGTAGTTCACGGCGACCTGGCCGCCCTCTCGGGCGAAGGCCAGCGAGATGCCGCGGCCGATCCCGGTTCCTCCACCCGTGACGAGCGCCACTTGCCCCTTGAGCCTCACGGCGGTCTCCTATCCGATGGGTTGGTGAATGATCATCGGCACCCCGTGAGTGGCGGCTGGCCCCAGCACGAGTCCCACCGCGTCCTGCCGGAAGGAGAGCCCGCGCGCCGCCAGGCGGGCCGCGATGTCCGGGATGTCCCGCGTCATGAGGCGCAGGATGGAGATCCCCGGCTTCCCGGAGGTCGCCGTGGTGGACGACAGCTGAAGCGCCACGCCCCCGACGGCGAGCTGCGCGATGGACCAGTCCGGGTGCGAGATCCGGATCGGCAGACCGAAGAGATCGCGATACAGGTGGGTGGTGCGCTGGACGTCCTCGACGATCAGGTGGACCACCGTCATCGTGAGCAATCCCCCCGTCGAGGGCGGGGTCTCGCCCGGGGTCGCCAGCTCGACGAGGATGCCGGCACACGACCTCGGATGCACGAAGGCGATCATGCCGGCGAGCCCCTTGCGCGGCTTGGCGTCGATCATCTCCACGCCGGTCCCCACGAAGCGCTGCACGTCCCGCCCGACGTTGTCCGATTCCAGGCAGAGGTGATGGAGCCCTTCGCCGCGCTGGGCCAGAAACCGCGCGACGCCCGTGTCCGGCACGGTCGGCTCGATCAGCTCGATCTCGCACGCTCCACAGGCGAGCAGCGCGGCGCGCACGCCCTGGTCCTTCACCTCCGCCTCGCGGATGAGCGGAAGCCCGA
>DASYQW010000279.1 GCA_036005065.1 Candidatus Methylomirabilota bacterium
CCTTTCCCATGTTTTCGCGCGACGGGGCCCGGCTCGTCTTCTGCTCGAACCGCGGCGCTTCCGCCTCTCGGGAGTACAACGTGTTCGTGGCCGACTGGCTGGACTAGTTTTGTACTCCGTGGTCAGGCCCTTGAGAATGAACGCCGCGCCGGTCTCGCGGACTTGTCGCATCAGTCGCCTCGTATTGCGCATGTAGAGGGGCCTCCTTGGCTGGAAGCCGCGCCGGTGTCAGACAGCGTGTCAATCGCAAGCTCCGGTTTCGTGTCCGGCCATGGGAACCGAGGCCGGGGTTTTGCCATTTGGTATGATCGTCGCGGGCCGCTGTGGAGATGGCCGCGTGCTGCCGCGACGAACCTCGTCGGCACTAGAGGACCGGGTGCTCGCGATGCTCGCAGCCCGGCCGCTGAGCCGCTGAGCGCGAGCCTTTAGGCGAACGGCGGTAGCGTGCGCTAAGGTAGGAGGCGGAGGTTGCGGATGAAGTACAAGATCGCCCTGCTGAAGACGGACGAGGGGTACAGCGTTTCCGTCCCAGGTCTGCCAGGTTGTTGGTCGCAGGGGTCTACTGAGAAGGAAGCGCTCGAGAACATCCAGGACGCGATCCAAGAGTATCTCGCCGCCCGCGACGAGCTTCTGGAGGGTGCGGTGGTCCGTGAAGTTGAGGTCGCCACGTAGGCGTGGCGAAGCTCCCTGGCATCAACCATCAGGATGCCGTCCGAGCTTTGCAGAAGGCCGGCTTCCGAATCGTCCGGCAGGGTAAGCACATCGTGATGACTGATGGCGTCCGGATCATAACCATACCAAGACACAACCCCGTGAACGCATTCACCATGGGCGGTATTGTCCGGGATGCAGGACTTACTGAAGATCAGTTTTCGCGAGTTGCTGTAATAGCGGTTACCTGCTGACGCAAAGGCCGCCGGAGCCTGAGTGAGTGAGCCTGGCGAAGCATCCAAGGCGTCCCCACCGCGTGCTACAATCGCCCCGAACTGGCATGACCTCCGAGCTGTCGTCGTTCATGCAGGAGGCTCTGGGCGGGCGGCGCGAGCCGGCGCCGTCGTCGCGCACGCTCGGCCACCGGGGATTCTCGAGCTGCGCCCCGGGTACGCGCCCTCCCAGTTCGAGGCACGGGACGAGTTCCGGACGCCCCTCGGCTCAAAGCGATGAGCCCCGGCGCGGTGCTGATCGCTGAAGGCCACATGCTCCGCCGCGGGCGGGCGGTGATCCATGTCGAGGGGACCCTGGCGCTGGCGGCGGGCACGCCGGTCGCGCGGGGCTCGATCTGCTTCGTCCTCCTGCCGCGGGCCAAGCCGGGGCGCGACCACTGAGGCCGGTATGGCAGTGCCCTGGAACCCCGCCGAGGCCCGAACGCTCTGGGACCTGTTGGTCCGGCGGGCGGCGGCCGATCCCGACGGCATCTACCTCACGCTCTTCGGCGACACGCTGACGACCGGCCGGCTCCACGCGATGAGCCTCCGGTACGCCGGGGCCCTGGCCGCGCTGGGGCTCGGCCGCGGGGACCCGGTCGCGCTGGTCCTCCCGACATGCCAGGAGTTCTTCTTCGCCTTCTTCGGGGTCCTCGCCGTGGGCGCGGTCCCCGTGCCGCTCTACCCGACGCTCTCGCCCGAGCTGACGGCCCGCGTCCTCCGCAGCGCCGAGCCCCGCGCGGTGATCACCGTGGACTGGTTCCGCGACAACGTCGAGGCGGCCCGGGCCGAGGCCCCTACCGTGCGCCACTACCTGACCCCCGACCGCCTCGAGAGCGGACGCCCACCCGATCGGCTCCCGGCGGCTCACGAGGACGAGATCTGCTTCCTCCAGTACACCTCCGGGAGCACCGCCGCGCCGCGTGGTGTCGTGCTGAGCCACGCCAACGTGCTGGCGACCGTGCGGCTCATGATCGACGCGATCACGATGACGGTAGCCGACACCGTGGTGAGCTGGCTCCCGCTCTATCACGACATGGGCCTCATCGGCTGCGGCTTCGTCCCCCTCTACACGGGCACGCCGCTGATTCTGCTCCCGCCCGACCTGCGCAGCCCGCGGGCCTGGCTGGAGGCGATCACCGAGCATCACGGCGTATTCACCGTGTCTCCCGACTTCGGGTACCGGAACTGTGTGCGAAACGTCCACGACACGGGCGGGCTCGACCTCTCGAGCCTCCGGATGGCGCTCACCGGCGCCGAGCCGGTCCGCCTCTCGACGATCCGGTCGTTCGAGGAGCGCTTCGCCGTCAAGAACGTCTTCTGTCCCGCCTACGGCCTCGCCGAGGCCACGCTGGCCGTCGCCATCTGGCCGCCGGGCGAGCCGATCCGCCTCGACCCCTCGGAGCGCTTCGTCTCGGTCGGCCGGCCCTGCCCGGGGGTGCGGGTGGTGATCGCGGGGCCGGACGGCGGGGGTCGGGCCGCGGCTGGCGTGGTGGGCGAAATCCTGGTCCAGAGCCCAGGCGTCATGCAGGGCTACTACCGTGATCCGGAAGCGACGGCCCGAGTCCTCCGGGACGGATGGCTTCACACCGGCGACCTCGGCTTCCTCGACGCCGAGGGCTACCTCTTCATCACGGGGCGGATGACGGACGTCATCATCCTGGGCGGCCAGAACGTCCTCCCGGCCGACCTGGAGGAGATCGTGGACCGGCTCCCGGGAATCCGCTACTCGGCCGCGATCGGCCTGGAGAGCGTCCGGACGGGGACCCAGCGCCTCCACATCGTCGCCGAGGTCCGGCACGACGGCGGGTCGTCCGAGGAGCTGTCTCACCTGGCCGGGAGGATCGCCGCCGAGCTCCACCGCCAGCGTGGGATCCGGCCCGCCCGCGTCCTCCTGGTGCAGGCCCACACGATCCCCAAGACCTCGAGCGGCAAGATCCAGCACGCCGCGCTCGCCGCCCAGGTCGCAGCGGGCGCCCTGGCCGACCGGGTGCTGCACGCGACCGGCTCGACCGCCAGCTAGCCCGCACCATGCGCGTCGAGGTCACCACGTGAGCACCTCCGACGGCGTTCGGCACCTCCGGGGCGAGGCCCGAGCCCCGGTAGGACGCAGGGAGGAGGCGGGCCGAGGCGTATGCCGCATACGTTGAGGCCCGCCGACGACCGAGGACGCCGCGGGGCGACGCGCATCGGCCCGGGCCGCCTCACGACGTGCGGGGGTCCAGGAGGTCGCGCAAGCCGTCCCCCAGCAGATTGAACCCCAGGACGGCCAGGGCGATGGCCATGCCCGGGAAGAGCGCGTATCCGGGCGCGAGCGGGAGGAAGTTCTGCGCGTCCTTGAGCA
>DASYQW010000280.1 GCA_036005065.1 Candidatus Methylomirabilota bacterium
CGGTTCTCCCGGGCGTCGGGGGCCAGGCCGAGCATGGCGGACAGGAGCTGGAAGACGACACCGGCGGTCCAGGCCTGCGGCGAGCAGGCGACCGGATAGCGGGTAGGCCCGTACTCGGGCACCCGGGGAAAGCCGCAGAAGAGCTCCGGCATGCGGAGATCCTCGAACTGCAGGACCGCTTCGAGCAGCCCGGAGGCGAGGGTCACGAACGGGTCCGTGAGGCCGTAGCGGCGCAGCCCGACCGCCGCGATGGCCGTGTCGTGGGGCCAGACCGAGCCGTTGTGGTAGCTCATGGGGTTGTAGAGGCGTTCGCGGGCGGAGAGGGTGCGGAGCCCCCAGCCGGAGAACATGTCGCTGGACATCAGCCGCTTGGCCACCGCCTCGGCCCGCGCCTCGGTGACGATTCCCATCCAGAGACAGTGGCCCGGGTTGGAGGAGATGACCCGGCACGGCTGGCCTTCGCCGTCGAGCGCCAGGGCGTAGAAGGCTTCGTCTTCCAGCCAGAGGTCGCGCTCGAACCGCTGTCGCAGCAGGCGCGCGCCCTCACGGAGGGCCGGCCCCACTTCCGCGCGCCCGATGCCTTCCGCCAGCTCGGCCGCCCCCAGCAGAGCCGCGTACTTGTAGGCCTGCGCCTCGACCAGGGCAATGGGAGCCGCCGCCAGCTGGCCGGAGGCATGCATCACGGCGTCCTGGGCATCCTTCCAGCCCTGGTTGTCGAGGCCGCGCGGGGAGCGGCGATGGTACTTCAGGTACCCGTCGGCGTCCGGGGCGCCGGGGCCGGCCATCCACCGGAGCGCCCGCTCGAGCGCGGGCCAGAGCTCGCGCACGAGTCCCACGTCCCCCGTCCACTTGAAGTACTCGGCCAGGAGGATCACGAAGAGCGGCGTGGCGTCGACCGACCCGTAGTAGGGGATGAACACGATCTCTCGGCAGGCGGCCAGCTCGCCGCGCCGATACTCGTGGAGGATCTTGCCGGGCTCCTGGTCCGTGAAGTCGTCGTCCCTCGTCCCCTGAAAGGACGCCAGGAAGCGGAGGGTGCCGCGGGCAATCTCGGGCGCAAACGGCAGCACCTGGAGGGCGGTGATGAGGCTGTCGCGGCCGAACGGCGCCACGTACCAGGGGATCCCGGCGTAGGGGATGAAGCCGTGCGGGGTGCGGGTGAGGAGCATGCGGAGGTCCGTGCGGGCGCGCGTGATCCAGTGGTTGACCTGCTCGTGGTCGGTCTGGATCTGGGTGGCTCGCCGAGCGACCTCGTCATGGTCCGTCCGGCGCTGCGTCAGGACCTCCCCGAGGTGGAGCGACGGCGGCCGGGCCTGCGGGCCGCGTACGGCCGAGATGGTCACCGACAGCTCCACGGTGCCGCCCGACGGCATGGAGAGGCGGTAACGGGCCACGCCGCCGCCGAGCTCGGCCGGCTCGGGGTCGAACGCCAGGTAGGTGGTGCGCAGGACCTCGTCGAGGCCCTGATAGGCGAATCGGACAGTGGAGCGGTCGTACTCCGGCGGCAGCACGATGCCGCGCCGGTCCCGCACCAGGCCGCGCACCTCGAACACGTCGGCGAAGTCGGCGCCGAAGTGCCAGCTCAGCGTCAGCTCCTGCGAGTCGCCGCTGAAGTTCTCCAGGGTCAAGGTCTGATAGAGCTGCCGCCCGTGGAGGGTCAGCCGCCGCGCCAGCCGGATCGTCCGGCCCTGCAGGACGAGGTGCCCGTTCTCGCTCACGTCGGGGTTGGTGAGGTCGACGGCGAGCTGCAGAGCCTCCTCGGAGACCGCGGCGTTCAGCAGGAGGGGGCGTTGCTCGTGGACGCGCAGGTCGAACTGCTGTAGGAAGCGCGTGTCCTCCACGTAGAACCCGAACTCGCTCCCGGGCAGCCGCGGGAAGTCCCCTCGGCGATCGGCGACGAGAAAGCCGTTGTCGTGCTTGAGGACGAGCTTCGGCAGGTCGGCGGCGACGCTGGACGCGAGGATGTAGTATCGGTCGCCGACAGTCAGGTCGTCGTCGGGTAGATGTCGCGTCATGCCGCGCGATCCGAGATCGCCAGGCTCCGGTAGATGGTCTCGTAACGGTCGACCATGTGCGGGACCGTGAACTGGGCCTCGACATGGCGGCGGCAGGCCGCCCGGTCGATCGTGTCGAGACGCTTGACGGCTTCCACCAGGTCCTCGACGCTGTCTCCGAGAAAGCCGATGCCGGGCACGATCACCTCGGGGACGGCGCCGCAGGGACGGGCGATGACCGGCGTGCCGCAGGCGAGGGCCTCGATCATCACCAGGCCGAACGGCTCCGGCCAGTCGACCGGGAAGAGGAGGGCGTGCGCGTTGCCGAGGAAGCGCGCCTTGGCCGAATCTCCGATCTCACCCACCCACTCGATCCGGGGCGGATCCAGTCGCGGCTCGATCTCGCGCTCGAAATAGCTGCGGTCGGCGGGATCGACCTTGGCGGCGAGCTTGAGGGGCCGGCCCACCCGCCGGGCGACCTCGATGGCCAGGTCGGGCCGCTTCTCGGGGGACAGCCGGCCCAGGAACGCCAAATACTCGCCGCCGCGCGGCGAGTAGGGGTACCGCTCGAGGGGCAGCCCGTGGGGCACCGTGCCGACCCAGTCGAGGCCGAGAGGTCGGAGGGGCTCTCGCTGGGCATCGCTGATCGACACCAGCGGCACATCCCGGAAGTGCCGGAACACCGGCCCGAGGTGCGGCAGGTCGAGGCGCCCGTGCAGCGTGTGGAGCGTGGGCGTCCCCACGAGTCGCGCGTACGGGAAGGCCACGTAATCCACGTGACAGTGGATCAGGTCGAACTCCCGGGCCCGCTCGAACACCTGGGCGAGCTGGAGGATGTGGGGCGCCAGCGGGTCCCGCGCGTCCGGGTCGAGCCGTAGCGCCTTCGGCGCCGAGGCCACCAGCTCCGCCGACGTCTGGGAATCGCCGCTCGCGAAGAGGGTGACGGCGTGGCCCCGCCGGACGAGCTCCTCCGTCAGGTAGGAGACGACTCGCTCGGTGCCGCCGTACTGGACCGGCGGCACGGGCTCGTACAGGGGCGCCACCTGGGCGATTCGCATTCTCAGCTCTGTGCGCTCGTCACTTCGCCGAAGGTCCAGCGACGTCACGCCCGCGACGCCGGTGTCCGGCCGTGGGACGCCGGTTCGACGGAGCGGGCGAGCAGCCTCAGCTCAGTATGCAGAGATGAGGCCGGGACAACCCGGCCGCTCCCCGGGACCCCGACGCGGGGGCGCCGGGGTCGGTGGGCCGGTCGCGATCAGGGCCACAGCCCCGAGGACGAGCCCACCCAGGTCCGATCCTTGTTGAAGTCGACTCCCATCATCTTCCCCTGGGACAGGCGGATGAGCGTCGTGACCGGCAGGGGCTCTCGGTTCCGCCACACCACCATGATCCGCACCTCGCACTTCGACCGGTTTCCATCGGTGGTCTCGATGACGGGCGCATACTCCACCTTGCGCATCAGGAGCGTCTGGCGGCGCCGCTCGGCCGGAAGGGCGTCGAGGTCGCCGGGCGTCAGGTCGACCTTCACGCCGAGGCCGGCGAAGGAGTAGAGCGGCTTCAGGACCCAGGCGCCGAGGTCGGCGGGGGGCCGATCGAGATCCGAGAGGAAGACCGCCTGGGGGACGGCCGGGTGGTCCAGCGCGGGCAGGGCATGCTTGCTCCAGCGGAAGTACCAGTTCGGGTGGCCGGCCCACTCGACGTCCAGCGGCTCTCCGTAGCGGAACGGGAGCGCGACCCGCTTGGCCTGGAGCTCGTCGACGATGATCCGGTTGTAGATCCGGAGGATCCGCGTCGGCGTGCCGTCCCGCCGGTACCAGAGCTCCCGCCCGCGCTTCTCGAGGGTCGTCGGGCACACGGCGCGGATGCCCCAGAGCTTCTGCGTCATCGCGAAGTCGGGATAGGTCTTCTGGGAGGGCGGGTCGAGGTCGAGGAGGACGACGTGCTCGGGCGGATACCCGCCCAGGATGGCGTCGCCGACCACGCGGCGGTAGCCGGCCTGATCGAGCCCGGACAGCAGGAAGTCGAGCCGCTGGCCGTTCGGGACGAGCTCGCGCAGCTCGAGCGCCTGGAGGAGCTGGAACCCGTAGAGGGACGGGAAGCCCTGGAGCTCGATCAGACGGGCGGTAAGCCGGCCGTCCGGACGGTCGCCCTCGCGCGTCACCGCGAAGTCGAACTGGGCGAAGAGCGGATGTGCGTCGCCGCCCGGGACGTCGAACTCGGCCGGCACCGCCCCGAGCGACCGGCGCTGGCGCTCCGGCGTCGAGAGCTGGGCGACGAGCGCCAGGGTGGCGGCGACCATCTCGTCCCGCAGGGCCGGCGGAAGGAACACCGGGGATTCGGCGACCCGGAACTCGATCGGGCACCCCGCCTCGGCCTCGAGCCGGCGGCGGTACTCCTTGTACTTGGCGTCGGTGTAGGCGGCGTTGTAGGCGCGGCGCCACTCGGGGATCATCG
>DASYQW010000281.1 GCA_036005065.1 Candidatus Methylomirabilota bacterium
GCCGTCGTGCCGCCCGCTCATGCTTCGTACCCTACCACAGTCTCGCCGACCGGGGCCGGCGCGAGCCGGCTCGTTCAGCCGGGCGGGGTCCGGGCGGGAGGCGCCTCCACCGGGAGGACGGCGTCCCGGGGGAAGGCCACCGCCACCCTCTGGCCGCGCTGAGGCACCGTCAGGTTGGGGTTGTTGAAGGTATCCAGCGAGATGGCGTGGTCGGTGAGCCGCACTCGGATCCGCACGATGGATCCGAGGAAGTTCACGTCCTCGACCGTGCCCGTCATCCGGTTGCCATCCCCGGCCGAATCCGTGAGCGACACGATCTCGGGGCGGAGCGCGACCGCGCGCACCTCGCCCACCCGCGCGTCTTCGAGACCACGCGCCGCGACGATCTCCTGACCGTCGATCACGATGCGGCCCCCGGCCGGGTCGGTCACCCGGCCCCGCAGGATGTTGAGCGTCCCGACGAACGAGGCGACGAACGTCGTCTTCGGGAAGTTGTAGATCTCGAAGGGCGTGCCGATCTGCTCGACGCGCCCCTCGCTCATCACCACGATCCGGTCGGACATGGAGAGCGCTTCCTCCTGGTCGTGCGTCACGTAGATCGTCGTGATGCCCAGCTCTCGCTGGATGCCGCGGATCTCGTGGCGCAGGGCCACCCGGATCTTGGCGTCGAGCGCGGAGAGCGGCTCGTCGAGCAGCAGCACCTGCGGCTGAATCGCCAGCGCGCGGGCCAGGGCCACGCGCTGCTGCTGCCCGCCCGAGAGCTGGTACGGATACCGGTCGCCCAGCGCGGGCAGCTTGATCAGCGCCAGCATCTCCTCCACCCGGCGCCGGATCTCCTCCGCCGGCCGCTTGGCGACCTTCAGGCCGAAGCCGATGTTCTGGGCCACCGTCATGTTGGGGAAGAGGGCGTAGGCCTGAAAGACCATGCCGACGTTGCGCTGGTTCGGCGGCTTCCGGGTGATGTCCAGGCCGTTGATGCGGATCGTCCCGCCCGAGGGGGTCTCGAACCCCGCGATCATGCGGAGCGTCGTCGTCTTGCCGCAGCCGCTCGGGCCCAGAAACGAGACGAACTCGCCCCGCTCGACCCCCAGCTGAAACCGGTCGACGACCGTGGCGGCCCCGAACCGCTTCTGAACGTCGCTGATCTCGAGAAAGGCCACCGGCGCGGCTCGCCCTAGGTCATTTCGGGGGGGTCTCGGAAGACCCCCCCGATGCCCCCCCGTCGTGGCGGCGGCAAAGCCGCCGCTCGGACGCTCCACCAGGCACTCCGTGATTCATCGGCCGCTGATTACTCCGACACACTCTCAGTGCGGTCCGACGACCTGCCCCGGCGCCCGGCGCCCGAGCATCTGGATCACGCCCATGCAGGCCCAGGTGATCGCAAAGGTGATGATCGCCAGCGCCGACGGCTCGTAGGCGCGATTGGCGCCGATCAGCTGAAGGTAGGGCCCGAACGCGGGGCGATCCAGCAGACTGGCCATCGTGAACTCGCCGATGACGATGGCGAAGGTCAGGAAGGCCCCACTGAGGACCGCCACCCGCACGTTCGGAAAGATGACCCGAAGGAGAATCGTGCCCCACCCCGCGCCCAGGCTGTGGGCCGCTTCCGTCAGCGTGCGCACGTCGATCGCGCGCAAGCCGGTATCGACCGCCCGGTACATGTAGGGCAGCGACAGCGCCACGTAGCTGAACATCAGCAGCAGATCGGTGGTGGTCTCGGTGCTCGTCAGCGGCAACACCGACGCGCTGTTGTAGATCCGGAGATATCCGAACACCAGCACGATGGCGGGGATGACCAGCGGGAGCAGCGTGATGAACTCCACGAGGGGGCGCAGGCCTGGCAGACGCAGCTGGATCCAGTAGGCGGTCGGCACCACCAGGAGGACGCCGACGACGATGGTGGCCAGGGCCAGCAGCGTCGAATAGGTGAAGGTCGCGCGAAACTGCGGATCGTTCAGCACGAGCCGGTAGGCCTCGAAGCTGTACACGCCGCGCCGGTAGCGCAGCGAGAACTCGAAGGTCCCCAGGAGAGGGAGGAAGAAGTAGAGCCCGCCCAGGAGGACGATCGCCCACGACTGGAGGGCCGGGCGCTTCATCGCAGCCACTTCTCGCTCCGCCCGCGCAGCCAGATGTAGGCGGCATTCGACAGCCCGGTGATCACGATCATGCCCAGCGCCAGCGCGTAGCCCAGGTTCTGATTGTGCAGCACGTCGCCTCGGATCTGCGCGTAGAGGAGGATCGTGACGATGTTGAGCGAGCTACCGGTCAGCGCGTAGGCCGTGGCGATCGCGCCGAAGGCGTTGGCGAAGAGGAGCAAGCAAGCCCCGAGCAACGGGGGCCACAGGATGGGCAGCGCGATGTAACGCCAGTACTCCCACGCGCTGGCGCCGAGGTTGGCCGAGGCCTCGCGCCATTCGCGCCGAAGTCCATCCAGGGCCGGCGCCATGATCAGCACCATGAGCGGAATCTGGAAATACAGGTAGGCCAGGGTCAACCCCCAGAAGCTCAGCAGGTTGAAGCCGGCGCGGTAGATGTTGAACCCGAAGAGGTCGACCAGGAGGACCGTGAGCAGCCCCGTGCGGCCGAGCGTGGCCAGGAACGCGAAGGCCAGCGGCACCCCGGCGAAGTTCGAGGCGACGCCCGAAAAGGTCATCAGCATCGGGCGAACCCAGCGGGGCAGTCCGCCGGCCATCGCCGCGTAGGCCAGGAGGAAGCCGACGATGGCGCCTCCGACCGCGGAGGCCGCACTGACCTGGAGGCTGATCCAGTAGGAGCTGAGGATGGTCGGCTGAAAGAGGTCGCGGACGTTCTGGAGAGTGAAACGGCCTTCGCCGTCCTGAAAGCCACCCACCGCCAGGAAGCTGGTCGGCAGGATCAGGAACATGAGGGCGAAGACGAAGAACGGGACCACCCCCACCCAGGCCCAGGAGACCTGGCCGTGCCAGGGCGTCGCGGCAGCGGCCGGAGGAGGGTCGAGACGGGCTACGTGGGGCATCGGGGCATTCCGCCCCCCCCGCCTCTCCCCGGGGCCGACCGGGGGGGGCGCGGGTGGCGCGAACCGGGGCTTACTTCACATTGGCGCCGACGACGGCATCCCACTGCTTGGTGATGACCTGCTTGGCCCGATCCTGTTGGTCGAGGGTCGGGAAGACCGCCTTGGCGTAGGCCTCCGCCGGCGGCAGCTTGGCGAGCACGTCGGCCGGTACCTTGCCGTTCTTCACGAGGGCCTGGAAGCGAATCGGATGGCAGTAGCCCTTGAGCCACAGGAGCTGGCCCTCGTCCGAGTAGAGGTACTCCATCCAGAGCTTGGCCGCGTTCGGATGCGGCGCGTAGGCGCTGATGCCCTGCACGTACACGCCGGCCACCACGCCGCTCTTCGGCACCACCACCTCGACCTTCGGATTGCCCTTGAGCGTGTCGCGATCGGCGAGGGCGTTGTAGTCCCAGCGGATGATGATCGGCGTGGCGCCCTGGGCGAGCGAGGCCACCTTGCCGATGACCGGCACGAAGTTGCCGCCCTTGTTCAGGTCGGCGAAGAACTTCAGACCCGCATCGGCCGCCCCCTCCGCGCGGCCCTTTGCCATCGCCAGGCCCGCCGCGTAGACGCCCTGGATCGCTTGATTCGACGCCCGGGGATCGCCGGCGAGGGCGACCGCGTTCTTGTACTCGGGCTTCAGCAGGTCCGCCCAATCCTGCGGCATGGTCTTGACGATGTCGGCGTTGATCTCGAACGCCAGGACGCCGTAGTAGTCCCCGTACCAGTACCCCTCCGGGTCCTTCTGGTCGCTCGGGATCGTCTCCCAGGTGGCCACCTTGTAGGGCTGGAGCAGCCCGTCCTTCTTCGCCGACGGACCGAACGAGAGCCCCACGTCGATCACGTCCGGCGCCTGCGGCCCCTTGTTGCCCTTGTTGGCCTTGATGGCCTCGATCTCGTCGCCCGAGCCCGCATCCGGGTTCAGCTCGTTCACCTTCAGGCCGTACTTCTTCTTGAACCCGTCGATCAGCGCGCCGTAGCCGCACCAGTCGTGCGGCAGCGCGATCACGGTGAGCTGGCCTTCCTGCTTGGCGGCCGCCACGAGCTGGTCCATCTTCATCTGCCCGGGGGCCACCCCGATGAGCACCAAGACCACCAGCGCCGCGAACGTGCCGATCCACATCCAGTTGCGCGTCATGTGGCTCCTCCCCTCGACCAATCGGTCCGGACGGCTCGCCCCTTACGCCCCGTCACGGTCCTCCATTCGCCCGGCTGTTGTCAAGGCAGCACCTTCCCCTCCCGGGTGGCCGGCGGCGGCGGGCCGCTATTCGCGCGCCCAGTCGCGTGCCCTTCCCACCGCCCGCTGCCAGCCGGCATAGAGGGCCTCGCGCCGGGCCGGGGGCATGCTCGGCTCGAACCGCCGGTCGAGGCGCCAGAGGTCCCGGAGCGCCGCGGGGCTGCGCCAGAGGCCGACGCCGAGCCCCGCCAGATACGCCGCCCCCAGCGCGGTGGTCTCGCGAACCTCCGGCCGGAGGACGGGCAGCCCCAGCACGTCGGCCTGGAACTGGCAGAGCCAGTCGTTCGCGGTCGCCCCGCCGTCGACGCGGAGCTCCGCGGGGCGGTGACCCGCCTCCGCCGCCATCACGTCCAGCACGTCGCGGGTCTGGTAGGCGATCGCTTCCAGGGCCGCGCGGACCACGTGAGCCCGCGTCGTCCCGCGCGTCAGCCCGACCAGCGTCCCCCGGGCGTACATGTCCCAGTACGGGGCCCCGAGACCGACGAAGGCGGGCACCAGATAGACGCCGCCCGTGTCCGGCACCGAGGCGGCCAGCGTCTCGCTCTCGGCCGCCGTGGCGATGAGCCCGAGGCCGTCACGGAGCCACTGGACAGCGGCGCCGGCCACGAAGATCGCGCCCTCGAGGGCGTAGGACACGTCATGCACGCCGCCCCCGGGCGCCGGCAGCGACCACGCCACCGTCGTCAGGAGGCCGCGGGTGGAGTGGATCCGTTTCGGCCCGGTGTGGAGGAGCAGGAAGCAGCCGGTGCCGTAGGTGTTCTTGGCGTCGCCGGGCCAGATCGCCCCCTGGCCGAAGAGCGCCGCCTGCTGATCCCCCGCGATCCCCGCGACCGGCAGCCCGCCCGGCAGGATGCCGACGTCCACCGTCTCGCCGAACACCCCGGAGGACGGGCGGATCGCCGGGAAGACCTCCCGGGGGATTCGCAGGTACCCGGTCAGCTCGGCGTCCCACTCGAGGCGGCCGATGTCGAGGCAGAGGGTGCGCGAGGCGTTCGAGGGGTCGGTGGCGTGGACGCGGCCGCCGGTGAGCTTCCAGAGGAGCCAGCTGTCCACGGTGCCGAAGGCGATCTCCCCCCGGGCGGCCCGCGATCGCAGCGCCGGCTCGGCGTCGAGGAGCCAGGCGATCTTCGTCCCCGAGAAGTAGGCGTCGCAGACGAGGCCCGTGCGCTCCCGCACGAGGGCCTCGAGCCCGTCGGCTCGCATCCGCTCGCAGAGCGGCGCCGAGCGCCGGCACTGCCAGACGATGGCCCGGTGCACCGGGCGCCCGGTCGCCCGCTCCCACAGGATGGTCGTCTCGCGCTGGTTGGTGATCCCGATGGCCGCGACCTCCCGCGGCGCGACGTGCGCCGCGGCCAGCGCCGCTTCGGCGGCGCCGAGCTGCGTCTGCCAGATCTCCTCCGGGTCGTGCTCGACCCAGCCCGGGCGGGGGAAATACTGCGGGAGCTCCCGGTAGCCGCGCGCCCGGACCGCCCCGTCGGCATCCACGACGAGCGCCGTCGAGCCCGTGGTCCCCTGGTCCAGGGCCAGGACGTAGCGCGGGGCTCCCACGGTCGCTACTCCCCCGCGCGCAGCTTGAGCGCGAGGTCGGGGCGATCCGTCGTCACGTAGTCCACGCCCAGCGCGAGGGCCTGGCGGAGCTCGTCGGATTCGTTGACCGTCCAGACGCCGAGGCCGAGCCCGGCGGCCCGAGCGGTCTCGACCGCCTCCGCCGACAGCAGCGCGCGCTCGATCCCGACCTCGTTGGCCCCGATCGCGACGAGACGCGCGGTGGCCGCGCCCAGGCCGCCGAGCCGGTCCGCCTCGCGCCGGCTCAGCAGGCCGGTCAGGCGGATCCGCGGGGCCAGCGCCCGGAGCCGCTCGAGGCTCTGCCACTCGAAGGCCATCACCGTCGTCCGATCGCGGAGAGCGGCCTCGTCGAGCAGACCGAGCACCTTCTCCTCGATCCCCGGATACCGGGCACCGTCGACCCCGACCTTGATCTCGACCAGGAGGCCGGCGGGGGTCGGCATGACCAGCGCCAGCACGTCGCGCAGCCGCGGCACGCCCTCCCTCACCCCACCCTTGAGGGTGACCGGGCCGAAGTCGGCCCAGGTGAGGTCGCGCACGGGACCCCGTCCGGTGGTGGTCCGGTCGAGCGTCGGGTCGTGGAGGACGACCACCTCGCCGTCGCGGGTCAGGTGGACGTCCAGCTCCAGGAGGTCGACCCCCAGGCCCAGGGCGCCCCGGAAGGCCGTCAGACTGTTCTCCGGCCAGAGGAGCGCGCCGCCGCGGTGGGCCGCCACCAGCGGGCGCGCGCCTCCCGCCGACGGCCCGGTCACCAGGAGCCCCGCCAGCAGCGCCAGGGCGAGCCCGCCGAGGGCGGCGCGCCCGCGGCGGCCCCGGCGCGCCTCACGATCGGGTCGACCCGAACTCGACCAGCTCATCGGTGTACCGGCCGAGGTGGTCCTCGAACCGTACCCAGTAGCGGGCGGCCGGGGCGTACCAGTAGGTCTCCAGCGCTTGGGCCTCCCTGCCCAGCCGCTCGATCCGGAGCGCGACGAAGGCACCGGCCATGACGCTCACGGCCTCGACCCGGGGCCCCACCCGCCAGGAGTTCACGTACCGCCCGTCCTGCCGCCCGTCGCGGTAGTCGAACTCCTGCTCCCACGTCTTGCCGAGGGCGAGCGGCCAGACGAAGAACATGGCCGGCGGGTCGAAGCGGTTGAGGAGCCGGGGTCCGACGGTCTGCTCCCGCAGGTGGAGGTCCGGCGTCCAGTACCGCGTGATCTCCTGGCCGAGCCAGCTCATCCGCATGGTGTAGCCGTCGGCGCCGGCCTCCGCCACCTCGTGAGTGACCACCAGGCTCGGGCCGCCGGCGGTGAGCATCGGCGTCCGCCGGAAGACCCAGCGATCGCCGACCGTCCACGTCGGCCGGGCCAGCTGGGCCGGCGGCGGGGCCTTCGGTGTCCCCGCGCAGCCGGCCAGGAGGACCAGGAGCGCGAGCGCCCGCCACCGAGGCCGTCGCCCGGGCCGGCTCCCGGTCACTTCTCGCTCTCGATGAGGCCCTTGACGAACCACCGCTGCATGAAGAGGATCACCGCCACCGGCGGCAAGAGCGCCATCATGGCGGCCGCCATGATCACGTTCCACTCGGGGATCTCGCCGCCGCCCCGCGGGACCAGCTTCTCGATCCCGATGACGACCGTGCGCATCTCCTCCGAGTTGGTCACCATGAGGGGCCAGAGATACTCGTTCCAGCCGTAGATGAACAGGATCACGAAGAGGGCGGCGATGTTCGTCCCGGACAGCGGCAGGAGGAAGGACCACAGGAAGCGCAGCGGCCCGGCCCCGTCCAGCTGGGCCGCTTCGGCCAGCGAGTCGGGGACGGTCTGATAGAACTGCCGGAAGAGGAACGTCGCGGTGGCGGACGCCATCAGCGGCACGGTCAGGCCCCAGTACGAGTCGATCCAGCCGAGCGTCGAGATCACCTCGTAGGTCGACATGATCCGGACCGGGACCGGCAGCATGAGCGTGACGAAGATCATCCAGAACACGACCTGCTTCCCGCGGAAGTTGAAGTACACGATGGCGAAGGCCGACAGGATCGAGATCGCGATCTTCCCGACCGCGATGCCGACGGCCATCACGAGGCTGTTGACGAGCAAGCGGCCGAGCTTCCCCTTGACCCAGGCCGCGGCGTAGTTCTCCCCGACGTGCCAGGAGGGCGTGAGCCGCGGGGGCACCGAGGTGACCTCCCCCAGGCTCTGGGTGCTGATGACGAAGGCGTAGTAGAGCGGGAAGGCGATGAGGGCGATGACCGCGATCAGGCCCGCGTGGACCAGCAGGCGCCGGCCGGCCCGCGCCCGCCGGGCCGGCCGGGCGGCGCCGAGGCCGACCCGGTCGACCGCGACCTCGATGGCGCCGTCCGGGCTCAATAGGTGACCCGCTTCTCGGCGTACCGGAACTGGAGCATCGTGAGGCCGATGACGACGACCATCAGGATGACCGATTGCGCCGCCGAGGTGCCGAGCTGCTGGTTGACGAACCCGTCGTTGTACGCCTTGTAGACGAGGATCTCGGTGGCGTGGCCGGGCCCGCCCTGGGTCACGGCGTGGACGAGGCCGAACGTCTCGAAGAACGAGAAGACCATGTTGAGGACGAACAGGAAGAACGTGATCGGCGACAGGAGCGGGAAGACCACCCGCCAGAAGCGCCGGACGGGGTCGGCCCCGTCCACCTGGGCGGCTTCCAGGACCGAGGTCGGGATCGACTGGAGGCCGGCCAGGAAGAAGGCGATGTTGTAGCCGAGCTGCTTCCAGACGGCGGCCGTGATGAGCATCAGCATGGCCACCCAACCCTCCAGCAGCCAGTTGAACTGGAACGAACCGACGGCGGCCAGGACGTACGGCAGGACGCCGTAGGCGGGATGAAAGATGAAGAGCCAGATGATCCCGGCCACCGCCGGGGCGATCCCGTACGGCCAGAGGAGCGCGGTCCGGTAGATGGCGAGCCCCCGGATCTTCTGGTTGGCCAGCACCGCCAGGCCGAGCGAGGCGGTCAGCCCCCCGAAGGTGACCCCGAAGGCGAAGACGAAGCTGTTGACGGCGCTCTGGAGGTACTCGCCGGAGCCGAGCAGCCGGGTGTAATTGTCCAGGCCGGCGAAGATCAGCCGGTCGCCGAACGGGGAGGTGCGGTAGAGGGCGAGCCGGAGCGAGCCGAACGCGGGCCAGAAGAAGAAGACGAGCGTCACCACCACCTGCGGCAGCACCAGCAGGTAGGGCAACCACCGGTTCCGGAAGACCGTCCGCTTCACCGCAACCGGTTACCCTCTCCCCCGCCACGGAGGAGAGAGTAGGGTGAGGGGGTCGCTCACTTGTACAGCGAGGCGAATTCCTTCAGGAGCTCGCTCCCCTTCTTCACCGCGTCGTCGAGGCCCTGCTTGGCGGTTTTCTTGCCGGCCAGCATCTCCTCCAGCTCGGCCTCCAGCGTGTCGCGGACGCCCTGATAGTTGCCGATCCGGATCCCCTGGCTGTTCGCGGTCGTCTTGCCGCTCGAGATCTGGTCGAACGCCGTGAAGTGGTTCGGGTGCTTCTTGAACCAGCCCTCGGCCTCGAGCCGCTTCACGGCCGACTGCGAGATCGGCAGGTAGCCCGTCACCTGGTGCCACCAGGCCTGGAGGTCGTCGTCGCCCAGGAATTTCAGGAACTGGGCCATGCCCCTGTGCTCGAAGGGCTTGTGCCCTTTCATGACCCACAGCGTCGTCCCGCCGATGATCGAGTTCCCCTGCCCGTAGCCGCCGAGCCGCGGGAGCCGCCCCGTCCCCCACTCGAACTTGGCGTCGCGCATCACCGCGCCCATGAAGGCGCTGGAGGTGACCTGGATCGCGCACTGACCGCCGGTGAACATCGGCTCCGCCTTGTTGGTGCGGCCGCCGTAGGTGTAGAGGCCGGCCTTCTGCCAGCGGGCGAGCGTGTCCCACAGCTTGACGCCGAACTCCCCGTTGACGCGGAGCTGGGTGGCGAAGCCCTTGAAGCCGTTGTCCTGATCGGCGAACGGCTGATCGTGCCAGGCGTGCATCTGCTCGACCATGGTCCAGGACGGCCAGGCGTGGCTGAACGCGCACTTCGAGGCGTTGGCGGCGATGATCTTCTTCGAGGCCGCCTCGATCTCGTCGAACGTGGCCGGCGCCTTGTTCGGGTCGAGGCCCGCCTTCCGGAACATGTCCTTGTTGTAGTAGAGGATCGCGGTCGAGGAGGCGAACGGCATCGAGTAGAGCTGGCCGTCCTTCGAGTAGTAGGACTTGACGGGGGCGATGAAGTCGGCGCCCTCGATCGACACGCCCTGCTCCTTCATGAGCTGGAAGACGGGGACGACGGCGCCGGAGGCGAGCATCGTCTGGGTCCCCACCTCGAAGATCAGGGCCATGTGCGGCTGCGTCTTCGAGCGGTAGGCGGCGATCAGCGCGGCCAGTGTCTCGGGGTAGGAGCCCTTGTAGGTCGGCTTGACCTCGTAGTCGGCCTGGCTGTCGTTGAACTTCTTGGCGATCTCGGCGATGCGATCGCCGATCGCGCCGGTGTTCCCGTGCCACCAGGAGAGCTCGGTCTTGGCCGCCGCCGGCCTCGAGCCGACGAGGAGCAGGGCGGCGACGAGCACCGGTCCGAGGACGCGCGTCGGATATGCCATGGTCGACCTCCTGGCTCTGGGTGGTGGGCCGAAGCGAGCCTACTATAGATCTTCGGGGGGTGTCGGAACACCCCCCCGATGCCCCCCCGTCGTTGCGGCGGCAAAGCCGCCGCTCGGACGCTGCCCGGAGCGTGGCACGACTCGCCAGTTCTCCCATTTCTCCGACAGGCTCCTATAACGGATCGAGCGGCCGCCGTCAGCCGCTTCGGAACCGGAGGGCCTGACGAACGACCGCGTGGTAGGCGTCGAGCTCGGCATCGGTGCGCCGGGCGCTCCACCCGCAGAGCGCGCCCATCCGCTGGGCGATCGCCACCGCGCAGTCGAGACCGAGGCAGGGCCCGGTGCCGATCCCGGTCCGCCGGAGGAGGAAGTCCTGCAGCGACACCGTCAGCTCCGCGTCCACCGCCCAGTGGAGCTGGGCCACGATCTCGGGGGCGCTCTTGCAGAGGCGCTCCGCCCCCCCCGGCAGGCGCCGGGCCAGATCCAGCACGGCACCGGCCCGCCGGCCATAGGTGGCCACCAGCGCCGCCACCTGCCCCGGCTCGAGCCCCGAGGCCCGGACCGCCTCCGTCACGTCGAGCATCGCCTGCACCTCGAGCGCCCCCGCCTCCTCGTCGGACCCGTCCAGCGCGAACCGGGCGCTCCGGCTGGGCTCCCCCTTGCCGAGCCGCTTGACCACCTCGTCGCCGACGTGCTGGGCGAGGCTGCGGAAACAGGTGAGCTTGGTGCCCGTGATGGACAGGAAGCGATCGTCGGGACCCTCGGCGATCACCCGGTGCTGGCGGGAGACCGCGGAGGCCCGCTTGCCGGCCGACGCGCCGTCGAAGGTCAGGGGGCGGACGCCGGCGTAGGTGTAGACGATGTTGGCGCCGGTCACGCGCGGGTCGGCGAGGACGCGCCGGGTCTCGGCGAGGAGATACTGGACGTCCTCGGCCGTCGTCCACACACGGTCGGGATTGCCGTCGAAGTCGGTGTCGGTGGTGCCGACCAGCGAGAACTCCCGCCAGGGAATGACGAAGACCATCCGATCGTCCTGGGTCGAGAGGTAGATCGCGCGCTCGGTCAGCCGCGGCAGGACGACATGGCTCCCCTTGGTCGTCCGCAGGATGCGGGTGCCGTGGTCCCAGATCCCCGCCATCTCCCGGATCCGATCGACCCACGGCCCGGCGGCGTTGACGAGGACGCGGCCGGCGACCGTGACGCCATCGCCGCCGACCAGGTCGCGCACCCGCACCCGCCAGCCGCCCCCGGGCTGGGGCTGAAAGTCCTCGGCCTGCGTGTAGTTGAGCGCGCGGGCCCCGGCGCGCCGCGCGGAGAGCCCGTTCTCGAGGCAGAGCCGCTCGGGCGAGAGGAGCAGGTCGTCGAAGTAGTAGCCGGCGCCGACCAGGTCGTCGGGCCGCAGCGTCGGCTCGAGCCGGAGCGCCTCCTCCCGCGCCATCGTCCGATAGCGCTCCGTCCGCTTGCCGGGGGTGAGGAAATCGTAGAGGCGGAGGCCGATCCGGACCTTGATGAGGCTCCGGGAGCCTCCCTGGTGAACCGGAACCAGGAACGGCAACGGCCGGATGAGGTGGGGCGCCAGGCGGGCCAGCGTTTCCCGCTCCCGCAGCGACTCCCGGACCAGACCGAAGTCGAAGAGCTCGAGGTAGCGCAGCCCCCCGTGGATCAGCTTGGAGGAGCGGGAGGTCGTGCCGGAGGCGAAGTCGGCCTTTTCCACCAGGACACACGAGAGCCCCCGCAGGGCGAGCTCGCGCGCCACACCGGCGCCCGCCATCCCGCCCCCGACGATGACGGCGTCGAAGACCTCGGCCTCGAGCCCGGCCAGCCGACTCATGCCAGAAAGTCCTCGAGCGACTCGATCACGTGGTCCGGCTGCCAGCGCGCGATGGCCGGATCTCCCTTGTGCGTGACGCCGGTCAGGACGAGGATCGTCGCCAGCCCGGCCGCCTTGCCCATCGTGATGTCCGTCTCGAGGCGGTCGCCGACCACCGCGCACTCGGCCGGCGTCAGCGCGAGACGCTGGAGCGCCACCTCGAGAGTGATCGGCGACGGCTTGCCGACGATCGGCTCGACCTTCCGGCCGGTCACGCCCTCGACGGCGCCGATCATCCCGGCGGCGTCCGGGATCTCGCCGTCCTCGACCGGGCAGGTCCGGTCCGGGTTCGTGCCGATGAGGCGCGCGCCGTACCGCTTCACGGCCTGGAGGGCCACGTCGAGCTTGCGGTAGTCGAACGTGCGGTCGAACGCGACCACGACGTAGTCGGCCTGCGGGCCGTCGACCGGCCTGAGCCCCGCGCGCGCGAGCTCGGCGATCAGCGGCGGCTCCCCGATCACGAAGCAGCGCGCGCCCGGGGCTTCGCGCGCCAGATAGCGGGCGAGGACGTAGGACGAGTTGATGACCTCGTCCACCTCGGCGGGCACGCCGAGCCGCGTCAGCTTGGCCGCGTACTCCTCCCGGCTCTGGATGGGCTTGTTCGAGAGAAAGCACACGCGCCGGCCGTCGGCCCGGAGGGCGGGGATGACGGCCTTGGCCCCCGGCAAGAGGCGCTCCCCGAGATACACGGTGCCGTCGAGGTCGAAGATGAAGCCGCGATAGGGGAAACGGGGCCTCACGCCCTCACCGTGTCATCGGGCGGCGCGCCTGTCAAGGCGAGCGCGGGTCACGCAGGCAGGATCTGGAAGCCCTCCCGCCGGCCCGCCTCGCGCAAGCGATCGTCCAGACACACGAAGCGCTCGCCCTGTGGGGCTTCGCCGCACCAGGCGAGGGCCGCGGCAAGCTGCAAGGCGTCGCCTGCTCGGAGCGGATGCGCCGCCAGCAGGCGGGATGCCCGCTCGCGAAGCGGGTTCGTCGGCGCGACGAAGTCCGCGTCTTCCACCAGCCCGACCAGGCGCGACAGGGCATCCTGGAGCACCGCGACCGGCAGGCCGCCCTCGCGGTGTCGGCGGTACAGCGCCGATTGGCACTCCACCGGGCTAGCCCACCAGAGAGCCATCTCGGGGTCGGACCGCAGGAGCGAGAGAAGCCCGGCGGAGCGTGCCTCTGCCACGAGGCAGGGCACGACCGCCGAGCTGTCCCAGAACATCAGCGGGCGTCACGCCGCTCGGCCAGGAGGGCCTCGAGCACGCCCCGGCCGGCCGCCTGTGGCCCTCGGGGCGGCTTGAGGAGCGACGCCCGGACCCGTCCGCGACCGAGCTGGAGGAGTCCCGCGCGAGCCAGTCGCTCTCGGCGCGACTCCCGTCGGACCTCCGAGCTGAGTGGGACGAGCTTCGCCACGGGAACGCCCCGCTCGGTGATGATGATTTCCTGGCCGCTCTTGACCTGCTCGAGATACCGGCTGAGATGCGTCTTGAGAGCCGCGATGCCTGCGGACTTCATGTGACCATCATGGTCTGCTCGAGATGTCCTGTCAAGTCATCAAGACGGCCAGCTCCGCTTCGGCTCGCTCGAGCCAGAAGGTCATCCCCATTGCCCGATAGAGGTCGAGGGCAGCCGCGACATCGGCGCGGTCGCGCCTGACGCAGCCGAGCCCCAGCTGGCAGTGGGTCTGGAGCGGCCGCATGCCGAGCTCTTCGGCGAGGGCGAGCGCCTCGCCGTAGCGCGCCTCCGCTTCCGCCGGATCGCGGCCCGCCGCGATCTTGCCGAGGAGACGCAGGGTCCACGCTTCCCAGCCCCGCTCGCCGTGCTTGCGCGCCAGCTCGAGCGCCTCGCTCGCACGCCGGGTGGCGTCGTCGAGCCGATCAGCCACCAGGTAACCCTCGCCGAGCAGCGTGAGCACGAGCGAGTGGCCGTGCATGAAGCCGATGGACTTCCCGTGCTCGGCCGCCTCCTCCAGCAAGGCGAGGGCCTCGGCCGTGCGTCCGGCCAGCAAGTGGGCCGAGCCGAGCGTCGAGGCGATCCGCGAGACGTAGACGCCGAGATCCCCGCGGGCCAGCGGCAGGACCGACGCCAACAACTCGACGGCGCGGTCCAGCCGGCCCTGGACCAGGCAGACCCGGCCGCCGCCGAAGTGCGACCAGACGCGCTCGTGCGTCCCGCGGTCGGTCTCGGCGATCCGCCTCGCCTCGTCGGAGAGGCTGTTCGCGTGGACGAACCGGCCCTGCTCGGCGAGGGCCATCGCGGTCCACACCCGCGCTCCGACGGACTGGAGGAGGCCCGACCCGGAGCGACGGTACGCCAGCTCCCCGGGGAGCGCGCCGAAGGCGCGCGTCGCGGCGTCGATCACCTTCGAGTACTGGCCCAGGGCGTAATAGGCGCGCCCGAGCATGGCATCCGCCACGACCATGGCCGAGAGGTCGCCGACCTCCTCGGCGAGGGCCCGGCCCTGCTCTCCGGCTTCGATGGCCCGCGCGTGGTCGCCGAGGGCCCCGACGGTGTAGACGGTCTGGGCCAGGGTGCGCGCGAGCCGGCGGCGGTCCCCCAGGGCCCGGGCGAGCGCTTCGCCCTCGCGGAGCGTCTCCACCTGCCGGCGCAAGTCGCCCACCGGGATGAGCGCCGAGCGCAGCTCGGCGGTGATGTGGTAGGCCAGCTCCATCCGCTCCCGGCTCTCGGGCAGGTGGCCGAGCGCGGACAGCGCCTGGTCGAAGCAACTCGCCGCCTCCCGGTACGCGCCACGCATGCTTGCTCGCTGCCCCGCCTGCTGGAGGTACTCGACCGCCTTGTCCCAGACCTCGGCCTCTCGATAGTGGAGGCCGAGGGCCAGGGCCTCGACGTCGGGATTCGCGGCGCGTCGGGCTTCGAGCGCCTCCGCGATCCGGTGGTGGAGCAGCTTCCGGCGCGGCGCCAGCAGGCGGCCGTAAGCCACCTCGCGAATGCGGTCGTGCGTGAAGTCGAAGCGCTCCCCCACCCCGTGGAGCACGCGTCGGCGCACCAGCTCCTCCATGCCCTGCGCCGCGGCGTCCTCGCCCAGCCCGGCCGCCCGCTCGAGCAGCCCGAAGTCGAACTCGCGACCGATGGCCGCGGCGACCGAGGCGACGTGCTGCGCGCGCTCGCCAAGCCGGTCGAGCCGCCGGGTCACCACCTCGCGCACGCGCGCCGGCACGGTGTGCTCGCCCTCGCGCAAGGCGCGCAGGGTCTCGACCGCCATGAGCGGGTTCCCCTCGCTCGCCGCCCACACCTGCTCGCCGAGCCGCGCGATGGCCCCGGTATCGGTACCCGTCCGCGCGAGCCCCCGGACCAACTCGGCGGTCCCCGCCTGGGAGAGCGGCCCGAGCTTCAGCGCCTCGAGCCGCCGATCCCGCTCGAGCTCGTCCAGCGCGCTGCGCAGGGCCGGCGCGTCCGGCAGCTCTTCTTCACGGGCGGTGACGGCGAGAAGGATCGGCCATTCCGGGAGGCGACGGCCGATGAAGGCCAAGAGCCGGCAGCTCATCTCGTCAGCCCAGTGGAGGTCCTCGAGCACCACGAGCAGGGGCGACCGCCCCGCCAGCCCGGCCACGAGGCGGCCGACCGCTTCGAACAGCCTACGGTGCTCGATCGGTGACGCCGGCGGGTCGATGCCGATCTCGGGCAGGAGCCGGGCGATCTCCGCGCGCCAGACCGGCTCGAAGCGGCTGAGCGGGTCCGCCGTGGCCGTCAGCGCGGCCGTCCGGAACGCGTCCACCCAGGGACCGAAGGCGAGGATCTGCTCACTCTCGTACGAGCGGCCAACCAGCACGCGCGCGCCGCGCCGTGTGGCCGCGGCCGCCAGTTCCGCGACCAGCCGGCTCTTGCCGATCCCCGCCTCGCCGAGGATCGCGACGACCCGACCCCGGCCGCCCGACGCATCCCGGAGCAGCCGTCGCAGCTGCTCGATCTCGCCCCCGCGCTCGACGAGCGGCGTGTCCGGCCTGAGCGCCTCGGCCGGCGCCATCGGGGCCGCGACGGCCGCCACCGGACCGGCCTCGGGCGCGATGCGAGCGGGTCGCTGTCGGAGGACCTCCTGGTAAAGCTGCTTGGTCTCCGCCTCCGGCTCCACCCCCAGCTCGCGCTGCAGCACCGCCACGCACGCCTGGTACTGCCGCAGCGCCGCTCCCCGCCGCCCGACGTCCGCGTAGAGTCGCATCAGCGTTCGATGCACCGGCTCCTGCAGCGGGTCGAGCGTCACCAGCCTGAGCCCCGTCTGGATCGCCGCCTCTGGGGCGCCCGCGCGCCGCTGGTGGGCCAGGAGCTTCGCCAGCCCCTCCAGCGCCAGCTCCCGCAGCCGCTCCCGCTCCCCCAAGAGCCACTCCTCGAACGCCGCCTCTTTCCCGGCCAAGCCGGACAGCAGGTC
>DASYQW010000282.1 GCA_036005065.1 Candidatus Methylomirabilota bacterium
ATCGGCGAGGGTCTGGACCTGGCCGCGGTGCGAGACGTCGGTGGGGATCGCCAGGGCCTGGCCGCCCTGCCCGGTGATGCCCCGGCAGGTCTCGGCCATGCCCGCCTCGTCCACGTCGGCCACCACGACGTGGGCGCCCTCACGCGCGAAGGCCAGCGCCAGCGCTCGGCCGATCCCGCTCCCGCCCCCGGTCACCACGGCGACGCGGCCGTCGAAGCTCGGCAGCGGCGCCGGCGCCACGGGTAGCCCCGCCGTCAGGCCGGCAGCTCGCGGCGCCCGGTGAACACGGCCAGGGTGAACACCCCCGAGACCCCGGCGTTCACCAGCCAGAACCAGGGAGCGCCATTGAAGCCCCGCCAGAAGGCCTGCAGCAGGATGGTGAGCAAGAAGAGCGCGGGCAGAACCGCGTACGCGAGCGTGAGGCCGCGGTAGCGCTCGAGGTCCCCGGCGATCTGGAGCTCCAGGGAGGCGAGGATCACGAAGGCGATCCCGACGGCGCGGAGGAAGTAGTTCTCGGGGAGCGGAAGCTGCTGCGTGAGCATGGTCATCCACTTGGGAATCAAGAGGTAGGGCACGCCGTAGACGAGCAGGACGACGGCCTGGGCGGTCATCACGGCTTTGAGCGTCTTCATGGCTCCCTCCTAGTCATGTGACGTCGTGGCCTGCGATTTGGCCGAAGTGTACCATGGACCGGTCCCGGTCCCGGCGGTTTGCGCGAATCGGCCCACCGGAGGGGTTTCGCGGGACGGCGCCGGTTGCAGTACTCTATCGCCGTGACCGACGACCGTCGCATTCCCGTGCCCCGGGCATCCCGGCCCCGCGCCCGCCCCCCGAGCGTCCTCGATCCGGTCACCACGTCCATCTTGTGGGCGCGGCTCCTGGCCGTGGTGGACGAGGCGGCGGCCACGCTCATCCGCACCTCGTTCTCGACGATCGTCCGCGAGGTGCACGACATGACCCAGCTCCTCACGGACGACCGCGGCCAGACGCTCGCCCAATCGGCGGTCTCGACGCCCGGCTTCGTCGGCACGACCGCGGGCGGCGTGCGGCGGTTCCTCGAACTCTGGGGACCGGAGACCTGGAGGCCGGGGGATGTCGCCATCACCAACGACCCCTGGATCGTGACGGGCCATCTGCCCGACGTGACGATCGTCACGCCGGTCTTCCACCGCCGGCGGCTCGTCGCCTTCATGGCCAACACGGCCCACATGACCGACATCGGCGGCACCTACTTCGGCGTCAACACGACCGAGGTCTTCGAGGAGGGGCTCCGCATCCCGCCGCTCCGGCTGATGGCCGCCGGCAAGCCCAACCAGCCGGTATGGGAGATGATCCGCGCCAACGTCCGGGCGCCAGACCAGGTGGTCGGAGATCTCCGCGCCCAGATCGCGGCGAACGAGCAGGGCTGCCGGACGATCTCCGGCATCATGGCGGAATACGGCCTGGCCGATCTCCACGGGCTGGCTGGGGCCATCCACGCCGCCAGCGACCGGGCGCTCGGCGAGGCGCTCGCCCTGGTCCCCGACGGGATGTACCATGCCGAGGTCACCGGCGACGGCTACGGCGAGCCGTTCACGGTTCACCTCGCCCTCACCGTACGCGACGGCCACCTCCACTTCGACTTCACGGGCTCGTCCCCCCAGCAGCGCACGCCGATCAACGCGGTCCTCCAGTACACCCGTGCCTATGCCGCGTTCACGACCAAGTGCGCGTTCGTGCCTTCGGTCCCGAACAACGAGGGGCTGCTCCGGCGCCTCACGGTCGAGGCGCCCCGCGGCACGATCGTCAACGCCCTGCCGCCCGCCCCCGTCCAGTCCCGCCACGTGCTGGGCTTCGTCCTCCAGGGCGCGGTCTTCGCGGCCCTCGCCCAGTGCGCGCCGGCCCACGCCCAGGCCGACAGCGGGACGCCGCCGCCGATCATCACGTTCTACGGGACCGGACCCGACGGCACGCCGTTCGTGACCTTCGAGTTCGTCAACGGCGGCGTCGGGGGCAAGCACGCCGGCGACGGCCGCTCCACCACGACGTTCCCCTCCAACATCGCGAATCTGCCCATCGAAGTGCTGGAATCGATCGCGCCCGTCCTCTACCTGGAGCAGCGCCTCATCCCGGACTCGGGGGGCGTGGGACTCCACCGCGGCGGTCTCGGCCAGCGGAAGACGTTTCGGGTGGCCCGTCCCATGATGGCCTCGCTCATCATCGACCGCTTCCGCCACCCGCCGCCCGGCGTGCTCGGCGGGGGGCCGGGACAGCGGGCCGAGGCGCACTTCGCCGACGGGCGGCCGGTGAGCATGAAGAGCGTGCTGGCGCTCCAGCCCGGGGACGTGCTGACACTCGAATCGCCCGGCGGCGGGGGCTATGGGGATCCGGGGAAGCGGCCGGAGGAGCTGATTCGGCGGGATCTCGAGGAGGGCTACGTCACGAGCTGGCCGGGCGACGTCCGCTCATGACGGGAGCGCTCGGCGCGATCGATCGACTTCGCGATCCGGGAACGAGGCCGGCGGCGCGGCGGTACCCGCCGCGCCTCGCCAGGAGGCGCGCCGCGGGCGCGAGAGACCGCGGCGGCATCTACGAATCACTCGGGATCGGAAAGGGGGGGCCCCATGCTGCTCGTCCGGCTCGCTGACCACTGGTGGACCTTCCTGCTGCGAGGGTTGGCCGGTATCGTCTTCGGCCTCATGGCCCTTTTCTGGCCGGGGCTGACCGCCATCACCCTGGTCCTCCTCTTCGGCGCCTACACCTTCATCGACGGCGTCGTCGCCGTCGCCACCGCCCTCTCGACCTGGAAGACGAACGAGGACGCCTCCTGGGTGCTGCTGCACGGCCTCCTCGGCCTGCTCGTCGGCGTCCTCACCTGGTGGAATCCCGCCGTCACCGGCCTCGGCCTGCTCGTCTACATCGTGGGGTGGTGTCTGGCCAGCGGCATGATCCAGCTCTTCGCGGGCATCCGGGGACGCAAGGCCGGCGGGGGCGCCTGGTGGCTCATCCTGGCCGGCGCCTTGTCGGTGGTGTTCGCCCTGCTGGTGATGCGTGATCCTCTGGCGGGCGCGCTGGCGGTGGTCTGGATGATCGGCCTCTACGCCATCGCCTTCGGCATCTCGCTGGTCGCCTTCAGCTTGGCCCTCAAGCGGCACCTGGTGCCGGCCCGGGCCTGAATCCTCTTCCCCGGGGAGGTCTCGGAGGGGGTGTCGGAACACCCCCTCCGAGCTGAAGCTCAGCAGACCTCGCGCGAGCGGTCCTGAACGAGCTTTCCGTCCTGGTACACCCGCTCGTGGACGACCCGGCAGCCGTTCGCCGCGCGCCCGCTCGGGCGGGCCACGACGCGCTGGGACCCATTGGTCGTCTGGTACGCGACCGTCTGGTTCTGGGCGACCGCGTCCTGCGCGGCGCGGGACGAGATCTCGGTCAGCGTGCCACCCGCCACCGCGCCCAGGGCGCCCCCGAGCACGGCGCCGCGCCACCGGTTGTTGCCGTCGATCAGGGCGCCGGCGCCCGCGCCGAGTGCCGCGCCTGCCCCCGCGCCCTGGTACGTGCGCGGCGTCGTCACCAGCGGCTGGGTGGCGCAGGCCGCCAGCGTGCCGCCTACGAAGCTGATCACCATGGCCAAGCTCAGTATCCGTCGCATCGTCGACCCCCTGTCGTGAACCTTTCAGTCCGTCATTCTTGCTCTCACTGGGTTGGACGGCCGAGCCCGGGGCCTGCTTCACCGGCGCCGGCCCCTTCTGTTCACGAGCAGAGCCAGATCGTCGTGCGCGCCTGAGTGTCACTCGGGCCCGGGCATCACCTCGAGCCGCACGCGGGCGACGCCGCGCTCGAGCATGCCGAGGGTGCGGGCCGCGGCGAGGCTCAGGTCGATGATTCGCCCGGGCGCGTAGGGCCCCCGATCGGTCACCCGCACGACCACCATCCGGCCGTTCTCCAGGTTGGTGACTCGCAGGCGGGTACCCAGCGGGAGTGTCCGATGGGCCGCGGTGAGCGCCTGCATGTCGAAGGACTCACCCGAGGCCGTGGGCCGTCCATGGTGCTGGGGCCCGTACCACGAGGCGAGACCGACGACGGCCGGACTCGGACTCGGAGTCGGCTCCCGCGGCGGGACTGACGCGCAGCCGGCGAGGGTGAACAGGACGAGCGCGGCGCTCCACAATCGGCCGCGTATGACCGTGCGTGCGGGAGCAACCCGGCGCCGGCCACCGAGCGCGTGGTGCATCGAGGAGCACTCCGAGCGCGGGCTTGCCCGCGCAACCCTCCCGGGGGAGGGTCTGGGAGGGGGCCGTCGAGGCCCCCTCCCAGGATCTAGCAGACCTCGCGCATTTGCTCGCGCACGAGCTTCCCGTCCTGGTAGACGCGCTCCTGCACCTGGCGGCAGCCGCTGGCGGTCCGCCCCTGCGGGTGCGCCTCGACGCGCTGCCAGCCGTCCTGGCTCTGGTAGGTGACCGGCCGGCCCTCGGCTGCCGCCTCCCGTGCCGCGCGCGAGGAGATCTCGGTCACGGTGCCTCCCAGCACCGCGCCCAGGGCTCCGCCGATGACGGCCCCACGCCAGCGGTTGTTCTTGTCGATCAGGGCACCCGCGCCGGCCCCGACGGCCGCGCCCGCGCCGGCGCCCTGATAGGTCCGCGGCGTCGTCACGACCGGCTGCGATTGGACCGCGCAGGCGGCCAGGGTGCCGACCACGAAGCTGATCACGACCATCGTACTCAGGATTCGTCGCATGCCGTCATGCCTCCTCTGATGCCTCGGTCCGAGCCAGGCGGGCGCCCGGACGCTGATCACCGCGTCGTCAGTCGCCCTTCCACTTGGGACCCTTGCCGTGTCCGCCCCCGTGCGGCGGGCCCCCCTTCTTCAGGTGTCCGGGCGGAACCTTGTAGTACGCGACCGGGACGGCCAGGACGGGCCTCGGAACCGCGTGAGGGGCGACGAAGACCCAGGGCCCGCCGTGGCTTTTAGCCCGGAACCACGCCCCCTCGTGAAAGACGTAGTACTGTCCGTGGTACACGAAGTAGTTGTACGGGAGCGCCGGCGCGTAATACACGGGCGTCCCCGGCACCACGACCAGCGACGGCGGCGCCGGCACCACGACCACCGGCGGAGGCGGCGCCACGACGATCTGCGCGGTGCTCGGCGCCACCGCGGTCACGCTGGCCACGAGCGCCACGGCCACTCCCACCAGGACGCGCTTGGCTGTCATCTCATCCTCCATGTTTGATGCCCTCCCCCCTACCTGACGATCAGGCACCGTATCGCTATTCAGGCAACTCCCATGCCAGGCACCCCCCGATCTCGAGGGCCTCCGGGAGGGCTTGGGGGGGGTTCTAAGGGGATGACCGTAGGCAGCCCGGACGTCCGGCGTCATCCTCGTGCCACCCGGCCCGGCGGCTCGACAGGGTCGGGAGTCTCAGGTGGGACCGAATGGGGAAATCCGCGCGGGCATGGGCAAACGCCCGCGCCGGCATCGAGACCCTCCCCGGGGGGTGAGCCCGGGACGGGCCTAGGCGTGTGTCTGAGTAATCCGGCGCCGCCCACCGGGGGCGCGGTGTATCGAGGAGTGCTCCGAGCGGCGGCTTCGCCGCCGCCACGACGGGGGGCATCGGGGGTCCTCCGAGGCCCCCCCGAAATGACCTAGGCGTAGAAGCCCGACGCGATCACCAGCGCCTGGCCGTTCACCCCGCGGGCGCCTTCCGTGCAGAGATACCAGGCGAGATCGGCGATCTCCCCGGGCTCCAGGATGCGTTGCTGCGGCGAGAGCATCCGGAATTGCTCCAGCACCGCCTCCGCCGAGATCGCTTGCCGTCGCGCCTCCTCGGCCACGATCCAGTCGAGCATGTCCGAGCGCACGAACCAGGGGCACAGGGCGTTGACCGTGATCCCGCGCCCTGCGAATTCTTTGGCCAGACAGCGGGTGAGGCCGAGCAGGCCGTGCTTGGACACGGTATAGGCCGTCTCCTCGGCCGTCCCCTTGGTCGCGGAGGTCGAGGCCACGTTGACGATGCGCCCCCAGCCCCGGGCGGCCATGTGCGGCAGCACTCCCCGGCAGAGGGAGAAGGGCGCGTGCAGGTTGACGGCGAGGAGCCCGTGCCAGGTGGCGTCGTCGAGGCTCGTGGTGGGTCCGAGGTGGTAGACGCCCGCGTTGTTCACGAGGATCTCCACCGGCCCGAGGCCCGCCTCGACGGCATCGAGAAGCTGGTCCGCGGCGTCGGGCGCCGCCAGGTCGGCGGCGATCGCGAGCGCCTCGCCGCCAGCGGCGCGCACTTCGTCGCTCACGCGGTCGACGGTCGCGGCCTGCCGGGCTGTGACGGCGACGCGGCATCTCGCGCGTCCGAAACGGCGGGCGACGGCGCGGCCGATGCCCCGACTCGCTCCCGTCACCAGGACCACCTTCCCGCGAAGCTCGTCGCCCGCCACCGCCCCCTCCTCAGTCCGCATGAGGCAGACCGACGGGCTGCCCCGTCTCGATCGAGCGATACGCCGCCAGGACCACCGCCAGGTCCCGGCGCGTCGCCGCCGCCGGCAAAGCGGGCGGGCGGTTCTCCCGGGCGGCCCCCACGAAATCGGCGAGCTGCGCGCGGATGCCGCGCAGATCCCGAAAGAACACGCGCAGCCCGCGTCGGGTTCGGCTGCGAAGCCAGAGGTAGCGGCCGCGGTTGTCGACGGCGAGCGAGCCCTCGGTTCCACTCACCCAGGTTGCCTGGCGCCGCGGCAGTCCCGGGCTCGCCAGCGAGTTGGCCAGGGACCCGACCGCGCCGCGCCGGAACCGGAGCAGGAGGAAGGCTGTGTCCTCGCCCTCCACCTCGGCGAAGAGGTTCGGCGGAGCGACCGCGTGGACCTGGACGACCGGACCGGCCCAGTCCTGGAGGAGGTGGATGTAGTGGATGCCGCCGTCGATGAGGATGCCGCCCCCGACGTCCTGGCGCCGCCGGCGCCAGCCGGCCGGCCGGCGGAAGCCGCGGGCGGAGACGAGAAGCTGCCGAACCTCGCCGATCGCCCCGGCCGCCAGCAGCCGGCGCGCCGCCACGAAGGCCGGCATGAAATGGAAGTTCTCGGCCACCATGAAGGGGATGCCGGCCGCGGCGGCCTCGGCCAGCATCTCGTCCGCCTCGTCGAGCGTGCGGGCGATCGGCTTCTCCAGGAGCACCGCCTTCCGGTGCTTGGCGGCCAGCCGGACGTTGTCGAGGTGGAGCGAGTGCGGCGTGCAGAAGACGAGCGCCCCGACGCGCGGGTCGGCGGCCGCCGCCTCGTAGGAGCCGAACGCCGCCACGCCTCCGAAGCGGCGGCGATAGACCTCGGCCAGGGCGGGATCACGGCTGGCGAACGAGAGGGGGCCGACCCGGAGCCGGCGCGCCGCTCGGGCGTGGAAGGTCGCGAAACGCCCGCACCCGACGATGCAGAGCCCGAGCGCGGTCATGGTGGGGCCATGCTAGCACGGCCGACGCTTCACCCGGCGCGCCGGCTCGGCTACAATGGAGGTTGCGGGTTCACCCGAGGTCTACCAAGGAGACCACATGCGCAGGGTCGCGGTCATCGGAGTCGGCGTGACGCAGTTCGGTCGGCACGAGCGGACGTGTGCGGAGCTGTTCGCCGAGGCGAGCGTGGAGGCGCTCACGGATGCGGACATCTCTCCCGATCGCATCCAGGGCCTCTACGTCGGCAACGTCGTCGGCGAGGCGGGCGAGCGGCAGCTCCACATGGGGCCCCAGCTGGCCTCCGCCCTCGGCATTCCCGAGGTGGCGGCCACCCGATTCGAGACCGCGTGTGCCTCGAGCCACGCGGCGTTCCGCCACGCGCTCTTCGAGGTCGCCTCGGGCGCCGCGGACGTCCTCCTCGTCGGTGGCGCCGAGCGCGTGCTGACGATGCCGACCGAGCGCTCGACCGAGGTGTTCGCCTACGCCTCGGACGCGGTCTTCGAGCAGCCGGCCGGGCTCACCTTCCCCGGGGTCTTCGCCCTCATCGCGCGCGCCCACATGGAGAAGTACGGAACGACCGAAGAGCAGATGGCGCACGTCGCGGTCAAGAACCACCGGCACGGCACGCTGAACCCGAAGGCCCAGTTCCAGAAGGAGATCACGCTGGCCCAGGTGCTGGCCAGCGCGAAGGTCGCCGATCCGCTCAAGCTCTTCGACTGTTGCCCCTTCTCGGACGGCGCCGCCGCCGTGCTCATCGCGGCCGAGCCGGTGGCGCGCCGCACACGGAAGCCGGTCCGGGTGCTCGCCTCCGCGCAGGCGGGCGACGCCATGTGCCTGCATGACAAGCGCGATCTCGCGCGCGCCCTCGCCACCGAGCGCGCCGCGCAGGCCGCCTACCGGCAGGCGGGGCTCGGGCCGCGGGAGGTAGACGTGGTCGAGCTCCACGACTGCTTCACGATCGCCGAGATCCTGGCCACCGAGGGGCTCGGGCTCGTCGAGCCCGGCGCCGGCGGCGTCGCCGCCGAGAAGGGCGACACGAGCCTCGGCGGCCGGATCCCCGTCAACACCTCCGGCGGGCTCAAGGCCAAGGGGCATCCGATCGGTGCCACCGGGGCCGCCCAGATCGCCGAGATCACGACCCAGCTCCGGGGCGAGGCCGGCCGGCGCCAGGTCGACGGCGCCCGGGTAGGGCTCACGCACACCCTCGGCGGCAACACCGCGACCGTGCTGGTGAGCCTCTTCGGGTGCGACGACGGTCGATGAGTCGGACGACGGACGGCCAGGTCCTGACCCTCAAGGAATTCTTCGAGGGTGTCCGCGCCGGCCGGCTGGTGGTCCAGCGCTGCACCGCCTGTGAGAGCCTGGCCGTCCCGCCGAAAGCGCTGTGTCCGGCCTGCCACGCCCGCGCCTGGGAGCGTGTCCCGCTTCAGGGCGAGGGTGAGGTGGCGTCCTACACGGTGATTCGCGTGCCCCCGGCCCCGCTGGCCGGCCAGGCCCCTTACGCGATCGCGGTGGTGCGCTTCCCGGAGGGCGTGTCGCTGCTCGGCCGGCTGACCGGCGTCGCCGTGGACGCGGTGCGCGTCGGGCTCCCCGTGCGGTTCATCGCCCCCGCCGACCCCACGACGGACCCCCCGATCATCACCTTCACGCCGCGGGACTGAGAAGAACCCGCGTCTCTTCCGGGAGGCGCCTGATGGGGTTTCCGCTCTTCGCCTGGCTCGACGCCCGGGAAGCCGAGGCGATCCGGCTCCTCGAGGCCCTGGTGAACCAGGACAGCGGCACCTACGACCGCGAAGACGTGAACCGCCTGGCCGAGATGCTCGTCGAGCCCTTGCGCGAGCTCGGCTTCGCGCCGACCCGGTTCCCGCAGACGGAATACGGCGACCACTGGCTGTGGGAAGGGCCCGGGCGCGGCCCGAAGCGGCTCCTCTGCGTGAGCCACCTGGACACGGTCTTCGCTCGCGGCACGGCCAGGACCCGGCCCTTCGCGATCCACGACGTCGCCGGGCGGCGGCGGGCCACCGGGCCCGGGATCTACGACCAGAAGGGCGGTATCGTCGCCTGGCTCTTCGCGCTCCGCGCGATCATGGCGACCGACAGCCCGGCCTGGCGGGAAGCCCGCCTCGCCTGGTTCTGGAACAGCGACGAGGAGGTCCTCTCGCCGACCTCGCGCGCCCTGATCCGCGCCGAGGCCGCGCGCGCGCAGAGCGTGGCGGTGACGGAGCCGGCGCGGCCGGACGGCGAGTACGTGATCGGCCGCAAGGGAGCCGGCCGGTACTTCCTGGAGATCACCGGCACGGCCGCCCACGCCGGCAACCAGCCGGAAGTCGGGCGCAGTGCCGTGTGGGCGATGGCGCAGAAGGTCGACGCGCTCCACCGTCTGACGGACCTCGCGGAGGGGACGACGGTCAACGTCGGCGTCGTGCGGGGCGGCGACCGCGCCAACGTCGTGGCTGAGCGCTGCTACGCCGAGATCGACCTGCGCGCCTGGACCCCGGCCGCCGCCGAGAAGGCGGTGGCGCGCTTCCGGGAGATCGCGGAGCACCCGCACCTCGAGGGCACGACCGCGCGGCTGTGGGGCGACCTGAGCTTCCCGCCGTGGGCGCCGGGGGATCCGGGGACGATGGCGCTCCTCGCCCTCCTGCAGGACGCCGGCCGGGAGCTCGGGCTCGCGCTGGCCGGCATCCGGACCGGCGGCGGCTCGGACGGCAACCACGCCTCCCAGGTCGCCCCGACCATCGACGGGCTCGGCCCCCAGGGCTCCTTCGCCCACAGCCCCGACGAGTACATCGAGCTCCCGACGCTCATCGAGCGGGCGAAGGTGAACGCCCGCTTCATCGAGCTCTGGACCGACCGCTTCCGGCGCTGACCCCATCGCGGCGCTCCGGCCGCCGGCGAGCGGCCCACGACCCCGCGCCGCTTCGTTCCCGGTAGATCGCGGCGGCCCTCGGGCGCGATCCACCCGTAGTCGCCGCGGTCGAGACGCCAGAG
>DASYQW010000283.1 GCA_036005065.1 Candidatus Methylomirabilota bacterium
TGCGATGGTACCGGCCCGAGGCCCGAGTCCCGGTAGGACGCAGGTTCGAGGGGCGCGCCGCAGGACGCCGCGGGGCTCGGGCCCCGCCGTCCGAGGCGCGCCAACCCCCAGGAGGCGCGCCGAGCGCCCCTGAGGCCGCGACGGACGCCGAGCCGCAGGCGAGGCGCGGCCCGGCCGAGATGGCCGACGCAGAGATGCGACGGGCCCCGGGCCGGCCCGCGGGGCCGCCCGGTCTGGTCAGCGGGGCCGGGGGGTCGGGGCCCGCAAGCCCTTGCGCAGCTCCTTGTCGCCCCGCTCGCGCACGTCCTCGCCCCGCACGATGTAGATCACGTCCTCGGCGATGTTGGTGGCGTGGTCGGCGATCCGCTCGAGGTTCCGGGAGATCAGGATCAGCGCCAGGGCGCGGGGGATCGTGGCCGCGTCGCCGATCATGTAGGTGAGCAGCTCGCGGAAGACCTGATCGCGGAGGTTGTCGACCTCGTCGTCGCCCTCGATGACCGTGCGGGCCAGCTCGGCATCCCGCCGCACGAAGGCGTCCAGGCTCTTGCGGACCATCTCCTGGGCCAGCTGGGCCATCCGCGGGATGTCGATCAGCGGCTTGACCTCCGGCTGGGTGATGAGGGACTGGGCCCGTAGCGCGATGCTCACCGCCTGGTCGGCGATGCGCTCCAGGTCGCTGTTGATCTTGATCGCCGCCACCAGGAACCGGAGATCGGACGCCATCGGCTGCTGGAGCGCCAGCAGGGTGAAGCACCGGTCGTCGATCTCGATGCACAGGAGGTCCATCTCCTCCTCGTGGGCGAGGACCTGCTGGACGAGCGACTCCTCCCGGCTCACCAGCGCCTTCACGCTCCCGTGGATCATCGTCTCGGCCAGCCCGCCCATGACGAGCAGGCGCTCGCGCAGCGACCCGAGCTCGGTCTCGAAGTGGCGTTCCACGGTGGTCCCTCCCTCACCCGAAGCGGCCGGTGATGTACGCCTCGGTCCGGGGGTCCCGGGGGATGCGGAACAGCTCCTTGGTCACCCCGAACTCGATCAGCTGGCCCAGCAGGAAGAAGCCGGTCCAGTTCGAGACGCGGGCCGCCTGCTGCATGTTGTGCGTGACGATGACGATGGTGAGGGGCGCCTTCAGCTCGTGGATCAGCTCCTCGATCTTGGCCGTCGCGATCGGGTCCAGCGCCGAGCACGGCTCGTCCATCAGGAGCACCGACGGCTCCACGGCCAGGGCCCGGGCGATGCAGAGGCGCTGCTGCTGGCCGCCCGAGAGGCTCGCCCCCGATTTCCCGAGCTGGTCCTTCACCTCGTCCCAGAGCGCCGCCTGGCGGAGCGCCCGCTCGGCCGCCTCCTGCAGCGAACTCCGGCTCCGGACCCCGCCCAGCCGGAGCCCGGCCACCGCGTTGTCGAAGACGGACATGGTCGGAAACGGGTTCGCCCGCTGAAACACCATGCCGACCCGCCGACGGAGCTCGACCGGATCCTGAGTATAGACGTCCTCGCCCTCCAGGAGGACGGTCCCGCTGACCCGGGCCCCCGGGACCACCTCGTGCATCCGGTTCAGGCATCGGATGAAGGTCGACTTCCCGCAGCCCGACGGCCCGATGATCGCGGTCACGCCGGCCGGGGTGACGGCGAGGTCGATGTCGTGGAGGACGTGGGCCTCCCCGAACCACGCGTTGAGCTGCTTGACCAGGATGCCCTCGGCCATCCCGCTCACCTCGCCACGCCGTAGCGGCCGCGCGTCGCGAGGCGGGCCGCCAGGCTGACCACGAAGACCAGCGCGATCAGGACGAGGGCGCCCGCCCAGGCCTGGCGGTGCCAGTCGTCGTACGGCGCGATGGCGTAGGCGAAGATCTGCAGCGGCAGCGTGGCGATCGGCTGGTCGAGGCCGCTATGCCAGAAGCGGTTGCCGAACGCCGTGAAGAGCAGCGGGGCTGTCTCGCCCGCGATGCGCGCGACGGCGACCATGGCGCCGGTGACGATCCCCGCGCGGGCGGTGGGAAGGATGATCCGGAGCGCCACCTTCCACTGCGGCAGCCCGAGCGCCAGCCCCGCCTCCCGGAGGGAGGCCGGGACCAGCCGCACCATCTCCTCGGTGGTCCGGAGCACGATCGGGATCATGATGACGGCCAAGGCGAAGCCGCCGGCGAGCGCCGAGAAGCGCCGCATCGGCAGGACGACGACCGTGTAGGCGAAGATCCCGATCACGATCGAGGGGACGCCGTTCAGGACGTCGGCCAGGAAGCGCAGGCACCACGGGAGCCGGCGGTCCTCCGACTCGGCCAGGTAGATCCCGCCCAGGATGCCGACGGGCAGGCCGAGGGCGGCGGCCAGTCCCAGCAGGATCAGGCTGCCCACGATCGCGTTCGCCATGCCGCCGCCCGTCTCGCCCACGGGCTTCGGCAAGCGCGTGAAGAAGTCCAGGTTGAGCGCGGTCGCGCCCTGGTAGAGGAGGAAGCCGAAGATGAGGATGAGCGGCGTGATGACGGCGAGGGCGGCCAGCCCCGCCAGCCCGCCCATGAGCGCGCTCCTCGCCTGGCGGCGCCAGGTGCTTCCGGCTCTCACAGCCGCCCGCCCTGCGGCCCGCGCGCCACGCTCCAGACGAGGAGACGCGCCAGGGCGTTGACCAGCACCGTGATGACGAAAAGGAGCAGGCCCACCTCGACGAGCGCCGCCAGGTAGAGGTCGGAGGTCGCCTCGGTGAACTCGTTGGCGATCACACTGGCCATGGTGTAGCCGGGGGCGAAGAGCGAAAGCGAGATCTCCGGCCGGTTGCCGATGACCATGGTCACCGCCATCGTCTCGCCGAGAGCCCGGCCGAGGCCGAGGAGCACCGCCCCGATCAGCCCCGAGCGGCCGTAGGGGACGACGGCGATGCGGACGACCTCCCAGCGGGTGGCGCCGATCCCGAGCGCGGCCTCCCGCTGACTGTCCGGGACGGCGCGGAGGACCTCGCGGCTCACCGCGGTGATGTAGGGCACCACCATGATCGCCAGGATGATGCCGGCCGCGAGCATGCCCACCCCGTAGGGCGGGCCCTGAAAGAGGGGCAGGAAGCCGAGGCTCGTCCCCAGCGCCGGCTCGACCCAGACCCTCAGGACCGGCGCCAGGACGAAGATCCCCCACAGCCCGTAGATCACGCTGGGGACCGCGGCCACCAGCTCGACCAGGAACGACACCGGCGGCCGGATCCAGAGGGGCGCCAGCTCGGCCAGGTAGATCGCGGCGCCGAGGCCCAGCGGCACCGCGATCAGGAGCGCCAGCGCCGACGAGACGAGTGTCCCGTACACGAACGGGAGCGCGCCGAACTGCTCGGCCACCGGGTCCCACGTCGACGTCACCAGGAAGTGCCAGCCGAAGGCGCGGATGGCCGGCCACGCGGAGCGCGCCATCTCCAGGACCATGGCGGCGACGAGCAGGAGCAGGACGAGCGCCGCGCCGCGGGTCAGCCCCCGGTAGAGCCGGTCCCCCCCCGCCGAGGCCGACCGGCGCCGAACCGCGAGCGGGCGGAGCGGCAGCCCGGCCGGTGCCCCTCCGACCTGGACCGTCGCCGGCGTGCTCACGGCCGTCACTGCGCCGCGGCCAGGACGGGCTTCCCCTGGTAGCGGATCTCCCGGAGCTTCGCCTCGATCTGCTTCACCACCGGCGGCGGCAGCGGGGCGTAGAGGAGATCCTTCGCGTACTTCTGCCCCTCGTGGGCCGCCCACCAGAGGAACTTCGCCAGCGCCCGGCCCTTGGCCTCGTCCGGCTGGTCCCGGTAGACGAGGATCCAGGTGAAGCTGGCGACCGGGTAGGCGTCGGCGCCGGGCGGATTGGTGAGCGAGACCCGGAAGTCGGCCGGCATGTCCTTGCCGGCGGCCGCCGCGGCCGCCGTCGTGCTGTCGATCATGGGCTCCACGAACTTGCCCGCCTCGTTCCGGGTGGCGCCCGCCGGCAGCTTGTTCTGGACGGCGTAGGCGAGCTCGACGTAGCCGAGGGCGCCGGGCGTGTTCTTG